>ONTX01000060.1 GCA_900320825.1 uncultured Lachnospiraceae bacterium
TATGAATATAAATTAAAAAGAGTATTTGACTATACTCCTCTTGATCTTTCCGATGCTCCCAGAGGAACCGTGGGTATTCCCAGAGTGCTTAACATGTACGAGGATTATCCTTTCTGGTTTACATTCTTTACAAAGCTGGGATATAAGGTAATCCTTTCGCCCGCTTCCACAAGAGCTATATATGAACTCGGTATCGAATCCATTCCTTCAGAGTCCGAATGCTATCCCGCAAAGATATCCCACGGACATATCGAATGGCTCATAAGTCAGAACCCTGACTTCATCTTCTATCCCGCTCTTTTTTACGAAAGGGAAGAATTCAAGGATGCCAACAATCACTACAACTGCCCTATAGTTACCTCTTATTCCGAAAATATCAAAAATAATGTGGAGTCAATTACCACAGGCAAAGTTCGTTTCAGAAATCCTTTCATGAACTTCTCATCAAAGGAAACCATAAACTATGCACTTAACAAAGAGTTCGAAGAGATCCCCTATGCGGAAATTGAAAAAGCTGTTGATGCTGCATGGGATGAGCTTGCAAAAGCCAGGGATGATGTAAGAAAAGAAGGGGACAGGGCTCTTGAGTATCTGAAAGAAACCGGCAAACACGGTATTGTTCTTGCCGGCCGTCCTTATCATATCGATCCCGAGATCAACCACGGAATCCCGGATCTTATTACTTCATTTGACATTGCTGTTCTTTCAGAGGACTCCATCTCCCATTTGGGATGCGTTGACAGACCTCTTATCGTTATGGACCAGTGGATGTACCATTCAAGACTTTATGCAGCCGCTTCCTATGTAAGGACTGTAGATAATCTTGATCTGATTCAGCTGTTCTCATTCGGATGCGGACTTGATGCGGTTACAACAGACCAGGTTAACGACATCCTCTCAGGTTCAGACAAGATCTATACATGCCTTAAGATCGATGAGGTCAACAACCTGGGTGCGGCAAGGATACGTATCAGATCCCTCATCTCCGCTATCAAGGTAAGAGAAAAGCAGGGAAAAACCCATGTGACAAGACCCACCAACATAGAGAAGGTTATCTTCACAGAAGAGATGAGAGAAAAATATACAATCATCTGTCCCCAGATGTCTCCCATCCATTTTGATGTACTTGAACCCGCTTTCAGATCGGCAGGCTATAACCTTGTAGTCCTGGAAGATACCGATAAACATGCCATAGATATAGGCCTCAAATACGTTAACAACGATGCATGCTATCCTTCCCTTCTTGTTGTGGGACAGCTCATGCAGGCTGTTGAGTCCGGAAAATATGATGTAAACAGAACAGCTCTCATCATCACACAGACAGGTGGCGGATGCAGAGCTACGAATTATATCGGATTTATCAGAAGGGCTCTTAAGAAAGCCGGCCTTGAACAGATACCCGTTATATCACTTAACCTTGGAGGCATAGAGGTTAATCCGGGATTTAAGATCAATATGGATATGCTCTACAGACTTGCCCTGGGTGCAACCTTCGGAGACATATTCATGAGATGCGTTTACAGGATGCGTCCTTATGAATTAGAGAAAGGTTCTGTGGATGCAGTCCATGCAAAATGGCTTAAGATATGTCAGGATTTCCTCACATCAAAAAAGAAACCTTCTTTCCTTAAGTTCCGTAAGATATGTAAAAAGATGATAGAGGAATTTGACTCTGTTCCCGTAGATGAATCCATCGTTAAGCCCAGAGTCGGAATCGTCGGTGAGATACTTGTAAAGTATTCTCCTTCCGGAAACAATCACCTTGTAGAGCTTCTTGAAACAGAAGGTGCGGAAGCCGTAAGCCCGGATCTGTTGGACTTCATGCTCTACTGCTTCTACAACCAGGTATATAAAGCCGATGAACTCGGAATGAGCCAAAAGGCAAAGAAATGGTGTAATCTCGGAATATGGGCTATAGAACATCCTTTAAGAGGCGGATGTACGAAGGCATTTAAAGCATCAAAGCATTTTACGCCCCACACTCCCATCAAGGAGATTGCAAAGCTTGCAGAGCCCATAGTATCAATAGGAAATCAGACCGGTGAGGGATGGTTCCTTACAGGTGAGATGATCGAACTCATCCACGACGGAGTTCCCAACATTGTATGCTGTCAGCCTTTTGCATGTCTTCCCAACCATGTTGTGGGTAAGGGAGTAATTAAAGCGATAAGGCACGCTAACCCCGGATCAAATATCGTTGCCATAGATTACGATCCCGGAGCTTCGGAAGTAAACCAGCTCAACCGAATCAAACTTATGCTGGAAGCTGCCAAGAGAAAAATTAAAGAAGAGGAAATGTAAAAAACGAAACCGGCGATGCAAAAGCTTCGCCGGTTTTTTATTGGATTATTTTTTCGCTGATCTGAAAGATTTTGCCATTTCCACAAATTTTTTTGCAAAGTGGGGATTAGAGGGAAAATACAGATGGGGAAATCCCATCCAGGAATGATCATTAACAATAACACAGTCGTACTTGTTATCGGTAAACGGTTTTGATGCAATGCATGAATCGTTTACCGATTTTGTATCCCAGTAATGAAATTCATGACCCTTTATAATCTCTCCTTCTCTGAGAAATAATGGTTTCTTTTCGCAAATGGATATGTATCCGAATCTGACGGATCTGCCTGTATATTCACATTCAGAATTAACTATTCCGACAGTCTTAAATCTTCTTCCATCAGCATCTGTTATGGCATCATGAAGATACATGAAGCCTCCGCATTCGGCAAAGACAGGGATACCATCGCCGTAAGCCTTTTTTATGGACAACTTCATTGAAGTATTAATGCTGAGTTTTTCCAAAAACAATTCAGGATAGCCTCCGGGAAAATACAAAGCATCCGCATCACCGGGAATCTTTTCATCTGATATGGGGGAAAAGAAAATAATCTTTGCTCCGAATCTTTTTAACAGATTCAGATTGTCTTCATACAAAAAACAGAAGGCATCATCCCTTGCTACTGCAATTGTGCAAGGGATGTCAATTGCAGAATCTTCCAGTGGGTTTTTATTATTTAAATATCCGGATGAAGATATTTTCTCAACAAGAAAATCTTTTGTGAGTTCAAGAAGTTCATCCACTTTTACATTTTCATTAAACTCCTCATGAAGTGAATCAATCACTGTACGAATATTATCTAATTCAGACGGAAGGGTAAGTCCAAGATGTCTTGAAGGAAGGATCAGATCTTTATTATCCCTCAAAAAGCCAAACGGTCTGATACCAAGTTTTTTTATTTCCGGTTCAAGTTTCTCATATACACCTTTGGAACAGCGGTTGAGGATAACTCCCTTTATCAGTTTTTTATGATCATAAGAAATAAATCCCGATATAAGGGGAATCAAAGATCTGCAGGCCCCCTTGGCATCGATCACCAGGATGATATTATCACCGGTAACGGAAGCAAGATCATAAGAAGATCCTTCCTTTTCCATTCCGCCGGCTCCGTCAAAAAGTCCCATAACCCCTTCCGTAACAGCTGCATCAAAGCCACGGCAATGATCAAGGTACAGATCCTTTGTGACATCTGCGGATGTAAAAAAAGTATCAAGATTATAAGAAGGGATGCCCAGAACTTTTTGATGAAACAAAGGATCAATATAGTCCGGACCGCATTTAAAAGAAACACACTTAACACCACGTCTTTTAAGTGTTTCCAGAAGTGCAATGGTTATGCTTGTTTTTCCGCTGCCGCTTTTAGGTGCGGCAATAAAAATCCTGTTCACCTATATTTACCTTACTGTTACTCTTTACCGCAAAAATCAAAGGAACATATCCATATGGGATTTGCAGCTTTCATCATTAAATGTCCTGCCGCATCATAGGTTTTGGATACCTGGATCTGGACCAGTTCATAATCAGTGATGGAAAATCTGTCAGGAAGTGTCCCCAGCATACTTATGGTATCAATACTTACCGCATTGATCACAACTCTCATGCTGTCATTCATGGCATAAAGAGAATCAAGAATCTCTGTCATGCTCCCGCCGCTTCCTCCGATAAAAGCATGAGTCGGTGATGGAAGACCTTCAAATGCTTCGGGAGCTTTCCCGTAAACAAATTCAATATTATCAAGATCATGCTTTTCCGCATTTTTCCTTGTCAGTTCAAAAGCATCTTCCTTACACTCTATGGCATATACAGCAAGATCTTTTGACAGCCTTGCACATTCCACGGTGATGGATCCGCTGCCGCTTCCAACATCAAATAATATGCTGTTACTGTTTAAATGAAGTTTACTTATGCTTACTTCCCTGATCTCCTCCTTGGTCATGGGAACCGATTCCCTTATAAACTCATCATCATTAAGACCATGAGTGATACTTAAAGAGTCAGGATGATCATTTATTATGAGACAGGTAAAAATACCTTCTTCATCAAAAGATAAGCACTCAGAGGGAGTGAGGGTATAGATCTTTTCATCCGGCGAGGAAAGATTTGAACCAATAAAGACTTTTATGTTTCCCGAGTCTTTTGATGCAATCTTTTCTCCAAGCTTTCTGACGTCTTCTTTTCCCGAAAGAAGGATGAATACTTTATTATTGTGCCTGACAATGGATGATATACCGGTCAGTTTCCTGCCGTGCATGCTGCAGATATAAGCATCACTGTAAGAAACTCCAAGTTTTGACGCAAGATAACTGACGGATGAAATACCGGGAAGGATCTTAATATCCATATTCAGATCTCCCGTTTCTTTTTCTTTTAACAATTGATCATAAAGATTTGTGCATCCGCTGTAAAAAGAGGCATCTCCGGAAAAAAGAATAGCGATTTTCTTTTTCTTATATCTGTTTTTATCCCGGATATCATAAAGCAGAGGAATGATATCTTTTGCAAGATAATAATTATGAACATCCCTGCATGAATTCTCATATTTGGATGTAAGGCGGTTGTCACCGATGATGATATCTGCCGCATCTATAGCCCGGGCAGCTTCAGAGGTGAGGCACCTCTCATCTCCCATTCCCGCTCCTATAAGGCTTATATCAAAAGATGATCCATTTATATTAACTTCAGCTGTCTTTTCGATTTCCCGAACCGTTTCATCAAAAGACAAACCGGATTCAGTCTCCCTGCACCCGATTACATATAAACCGATACCTTTATTTACCGCGCTCTCATATTTTTCATTAAAGCCGCCGCTCTTTCCACTCTGTTTTGTAACAAGGTGTTTTATGGAAAACTGATCAATGATGGCTTCATTCATTTCCAGGCTGAAAGGGCCCTGCATGGCAATGATATTCCTGCCGCTGATTCCCTGTTCATTACATATCTTGATGCTTTCTTCACCGGGAATGATGCGGACAAAGAGCCTGTCTTTAATGGAAAGCTCTGAAGCATATAATGAAAGTTCCTTGCTGCCGGTTGTAAGAAGGATATTACCCTCAGTGCATTTTAATGCTTCAATGCATCCTTCATTATCATCAAATGTAAAAACATTTTCATCATCAGGACTGCCAAGTCCATCTCTTTTTAATCTGATATAAGAAATATTTTTGTTTTCAATTACTTTTTTTATATTCGCAGTGACTTCATATGCATAAGGATGTGTCGCATCAATGATAAGAGAAAAACCATGCTCATCAAAAAAGCGTGCCATCTCATCGGATTCCATTCTTCCGGTGAGAACTTCCGAATATGGTGATCCTTCTATCAGATCTTTTCCGTATGAGGTTGCAACGCAGACAGTATGAGGGATCTGAGATGCGGATAAAAGCTCCGATAATTCCCTTCCTTCACTTGTTCCTGCAAAGATAAGAATTTTGTTCAAAATATTGCCTCAAAATAAACACAGACTACCGGGTTCTTTCCGCGTTATAACCCCTGGGAGTCAGAAGTTTTCCGCCCAAGAATATGGTTGATGAATTTCCCACAAATACGGTAGTAAACATATCAACCTCGGCACTTTTTAGTTCAGCAAGTGTGAGGACCTTTACGGTACACCCTTCTCTTCCTATATTTTTTACATATCCGCAGCATGTATCGGGACTTAGCACTTCAAGGAGAACCTCACATGCATTCTTAAGACTGTCCTTTCTCTTATGACTGGAAGGATTGTACATAACTATGGCAAAATCTCCTTCAGCCGCAGCTTTAAGTCTTTTAACGGTTTTTTCGTAGGGAGTAAGATAATTACTGAGACTTATAACACAAAAATCGTTATTCAAAGGGGCTCCCAGGATGGCAGCTCCGCTTGAAAGTGCACTTACACCGGGTATGATCTCTATATCATGATCGGGATATTCTTTACCGATCTCATACATAAGAGATGCCATTCCGTAAATACCCGCATCACCACTGCAAACAAGAGCAACACTTTTACCTTCGGAAGCCTTTTCAAAACAAAGTCTGCATCTTTCTTCTTCCTTAGTCATAGGTGTAGAAAGAAGTTCTTTATCTTTATAACGTCCTGATAGCAGTTCAAGATAAACCGTATAGCCGATGATGGTATCACATTCATCAAGAATACGGGCAGCCTCTATGGTCATGCCATCTTCTTTTCCCGGTCCCATTCCGATAACAAATATCTTCATATAACCTCACACATCAAAACTTAATCTTACTTTTCTTTTGGAAACAGCCACAGTGATACCATTTGATGACCGTTTTGAAACAACAAGTTCTCCGCCTCTTCCGCAAGCCTTTACCGATGCTCTTTCGCACACATTATCTGCACCGGTTTTTGATCTTACAAATTCGGATGAAGTAAAATCTCCTTTAACTTTCATCAGTTCATCAGGGGAATATGTAACAAATCCGATCCTGTTCATACCGCAAAACTCTTTAAGACCTTCTTCATTCTTTTTAAGATCTATACTTGATACACTGAACACATCGGAAAGAGGAATGTCATTATCTTTTAGGATTTTCAAAACAAACTTTTCTATATCTGAAGACTTTGTTCCTTTTTTACAGCCAATCCCCAGAGCATAGCACTTTGGTGTAAGGATCAGTTTCCCATCTTTGTCTTTTTTATTGTCAGTGACAAGAATATCCGGAACATCTAAAGTCTTATCAGGCAGTGGTTCCAACTCATCAGGTAATTTGCTTTTATCAAAAGAAATCCCGGAGCATGTTTTAAAAGTTACTTTTTCCCCGGACAATATCTTTGATGATACGTATGCGATCATCTTTTTATCGTTTATATTCAGATGATTTTTCCTGGCAAAGATATCAACCGCAAAAGCATTGTTAAGGTCGGTTGCGGTAGTTATAACAGGATCTGCTTTTAAGAACTTTGCCATCTTAAGAGCAAGTTCATTACCGCCGCCGTAATGACCTGAAAGAACAGGGATCACATGCTTTCCTTTTTCATCGATGACCAAAACCGGAATATCTGAAAGCTTATCATTTATAAAAGGAGCAATAAGTCTCACTGCTATCCCACACGCTCCGATAAATACAAGGGGTTCATGTCTTTTAAAACATTTTCCGATATATTCTTTTAATCCGGGTCCTTTTAAGGAGATTTCCTTTTTCGTTTTTCGGGAAGCTAAAGAAGATTCCCTGCAGGAAGATGAAAATACCTGAACAAATGAAACTTCTTCATCACCAAAAACGAGTTTCATTTTGGATATGCGACCGGAAAGTTTATTTCCTTCAGTTGTAAAAGAAATCAAACTTATATTCATTTGGTTGCCTTCCTGAACTCTGTGGAAAAATCTTCACTGTAAAGTCTGGATCTGACAACATCAGATGTGCCTATCACTTCACCGACCAAAACCACTGCAGTCTTTTTTATATTGTTTTCTTCTGCAGTTTTTGACAGAGTAGAAACAGTACAGGGACAGACTTTCTCATCGGGCCATGTTGCCTTATATACAATAGCGGCAGATGTATCGGGAGAATAGCCGCCTGCAATAAGCTCTTCACTGAGCTTATCCAGAAGTCCCGTGGAAAGATATATAGCCATTGATGCCCCATGTGATGCAAGACTTTTGATCTTTTCACTATCCGGTACGGAGGTCTTGCCCTCCATTCTGGTTATGATCAGTGTCTGGGATACTTCCGGAAGGGTATATTCAAGATTAAGGGATGAAGCCGCACCAAAGCATGCACTCACACCCGGGCAGCTGTCATAGCTTACACCCGCTTTATCAAGTTCTTCCATCTGTTCCTTTACCGCACCATAAAGACTGGGTTCACCTGTATGAAGTCTTACAACTTCCAACCCTTTATCATCTGCAGACAACATTTCCTGCACAATTTCATCAAGGACCATTTCAGCGCTGTTAAAAACCTTACATCCGGGCTTTGTATATTCAAGAAGTTCAGGATTGACGAGTGATCCGGCATAAATGACCACATCTGCTTTTTTTAAGAGATTCATTCCTCTGACGGTAATAAGATCGACCGCTCCGCATCCCGCTCCCACAAAATGGATCATTACCCTTCCTCCTTAATCCTTTCAATAAGCGCCGCAGCACCCTTTGAAACCGCAAGTTCTCCAAGATCATTTGAAAAAAGAACGCACTCAAATCTGACCTTATCCTGAACTCTTCTATTAAGATTAGCGCATATCCTTGATACGGCATCACTCATTACTTCATCTAATCTTCCATAATCGGCTATTATGCGTGCAGCTTCTTCCGTGCTTACACAGTCCAGTATTCTTAAAAGCCCCTCTGCAGGGACACCATGTCTTAAAGAAAGCGAGGAAAGGATCTCCATCCTGCAGTCAGCTTCCCTGCTGTGGGTATTCATGATACCGCCTGCAACCTTTATAAGTTTACCTATATGTCCCACAAGGAGAACTTCCTTAAATCCGAGTTCTGAGGCAATATCTGCCATATCTCCGATGAAGTTGCTGCATTTTACGCTTTGATCTATGTCTATCCCGTATTTGTCAGAGAAGAAATCTCTTCCGTAATTACCCGGGGCTACGGCTGCATAATCAAATCCAAGAGCTTTTCTCTGATTAAGTTCAACCCTGATGGTATCCAAAAGTGCTTTACTGCTCATGGGTTCAACGATACCGCTGGTACCTATTATAGAAATACCGCCTTCTATTCCAAGTTTTGGATTAAATGTTTTTTTTGCGACTTCCGCACCGCCGGGTACATAGATTGTCACAAGAAGCGAATCTTCATGGTCGAACATTTCACGTACGGAATTCACTTCATCAGTGATCATTTTTCTCGGAACGGTATTTATGGCAGCATCTCCCACAGGGCGGTCAAGGCCGGGCTTTGTCACTCTTCCGACACCCTCTCCTCCTTCGATGAAAACAGTATCGTCTTTCCTGTCAGAAAACGAAACTTTTGAATAAATAAGAAGTCCCGAAGTAATATCGGGGTCATCACCTCCGTCTTTTCTGACTGCGCATGATACGGAAGATCCATCCCGTTTTATGTCCTCTATACAAGCGTCATATTTTTTTCCGCCGGGAGTTTCGATGGATATGCTGTTTTGTTCTCTTCCGGAAAGCAGCATATATGCAGCAGCTTTTGATGCAGCAGCGGCGCAGCTTCCTGTAGTAAATCCAAATCTCATTTATCTAAATTCCGTTATATTTATTGATATATCATCAAAAATTTTCAGTTTTTATCATTTTTTTGATCATATTCACCGTTCATCATCAAGTGAATAAAGAATTGCATTACAGATTGCAGCGGCTACATTACTTCCGCCTTTTCTGCCTTCATTAACGATATATGGAACATCTGAATTCATAATAAGTTCCTTAGAAGCTTCCACGTTAACAAATCCAACCGGGACACCGATGATAAATGCAGGGAAATATATTCCATCCCTCATCATTTCATATAATGATACAAGGGCCGTGGGAGCATTTCCTATGGCAAAAATAACGGGGCCTTTAATATCAGATGCTTTTTTCATTGAAAGATATGCCCTTGTGACGCCCAGGGCTCTTGCTTTGTCCGCTATATCCTCATCAGCCATAAAACAAAATGCTTTTCCGCCGAACTTTTCAAGGCTTCTTTTATTGATCCCGGCAAGGGCCATGCCCGTATCTGTAACGATGCATGCACCGTTTTTTATAAGATCTGATGCCGTCTTGACAGCACTATAGGAAAATTTTAATGTATGAGCATACTCAAAGTCGGCGCTTGTATGGATCACTCTTTTTATTACAGACTCATTTTCCGGATCGAGAATAATATTTAGGCTTTCAAGTTCTTTGCTTATGATCTCAAAGCTTCTTTTTTCAATCTCCAAAGGCGCAAGTTTTTCAATTTTGTTATAGGTATCAGATAGATTTTCCATGTTAGATACGATCAAAAAATGCTTATTTTTTTATCAGCCGCAAAGCCCATAAGATCATCCCCTATATCATAAAGGCTGCGGATATATTCTTCATCAAACACTTCATCAGGAGTTCCGAACCTGTCAGCTTTATCACCTTTAAGACAAAGCACTCTGTCAGCAACAGCCCCGGCAATATCAAGTTCATGAACGGACATTATGACTGTAAGTTTTTTTCTTTCCCTCATTTTTTCAAGGACAGACAGAAATTCCAGTTTATGACGTATATCCAGAAATGATGTTGGTTCATCCAGAATAAGAATTTCAGGATCCCTGCAAAGAGCCCTGGCAAGCATGACACGCTGCTTCTGACCGTCACTGATCCTGAAAAAATCCTCATCACAGATATCTTCTATCCCCACAAGCTTCATGGTTTCAAAAACAATTTTTTCATCTTCACCGCTTAAAAGGCCAAGCCTTCCGGTGTAGGGATATCTGCCTCCTGAAACAACATCATACACAGTTATCATCCCGCTTTTGATCCTGTCGGTAAAAAGCGCTCCCATGGTACGGGCCCTTTGATCCGCATCAAAACCGTCCATATCCTTATCGTCAATATAAACGCAGCCTGAAAGTATCGACAGCTGTCCGGCAATACTCTTTAAAACAGTTGTTTTTCCGGCACCGTTTGGGCCCACGATAACAAGTATGGATCCTTTATCGATGCCGAATTCAACATCTTTTATCAAAGGCTTCCCGTCGTATCCGACGCTTAATTTTTCTGTTCTGAAATAATACATATCAAAGGTCCTTACGTGTCTTTCTGCTTACCATGATCATGATCACAACAGGTGCACCGAATACCGCAGTGACAGTAGAAATATTAAGTTCCGTGGGTGAAAATAAAGTACGTGCCAGAAGATCGCAAAAAAGGCAAAACAAACTTCCTCCCATAAAGCACCCAGGAATCATCAGAATGGGTTTTTCCGTGCCAAACAGTTTTCTTATAAGATGAGGTGATGCTATCCCGACAAAAGAAATGGGACCAGCAAAAGCAACAATGCAGCCGGACAAAAGCCCCGAAAGCACCACAAGGATAACACGGAGTTTTTTCACATCCACTCCCATTTCGGAAGCGAAAGATTCACCGAGATTATATACATCAAGGGGTTTTGAAAGAAGAAAGATAAAAATAAAACAAAGAAGAACAACCACCGACATAACTTTAACATTATCCCAGGTCATCCCAGAAAAACTTCCCCTGGACCAGTTATGAAGATTAACTATATCTGCATCGGATGCAAATGTAACGATAAGTTCAGTAATGGCAGAACAGATATATCCCACCATCACACCGCAAACTATCAGCATTGCCATGGAATTTACCCTTCTTGTCATAAGAAGTACAAAACCCATACATATCATGGATCCCGCAAAAGCCGCTAAGATAAGTGCAATGCTGCCTAAATGAATTGATCTTGATAAAAAGAAAACCATTACAATAGCCACACACATCTTCGCTCCCGAAGATATGCCAAGGACAAAGGGGCCTGCGATGGGATTATGGAAAAAAGTTTGAAGAAGATATCCGGAAAGGGACAAAGCGCCTCCCAGTATGAGTACCGCGATGGTTCGGGGAAGCCTTATATCATTAATGATCGTTGAAGATCTGTCAGAAGACGCCACATCCGTAAGAGCCGAAATGATCTCGGATACGGATAACTTTACGCTTCCGATAAAGACATTAAGTATAAAAAAGAACACAATGCCAAGCGTCAGCATAAAAAAACAAAGTATGTATTTTTTCAGATATTTTTTATTCATATAAAACCGGTGATCTATTCAAGCTTAAATATATATTGCAGATCATCATCATTACCTGTAATGATACCATGAAAATCTTCGATAAGATAAGCGGTGGAAAGGGGCTGTTGGTAAACATCACTTGATGTACAGTATATTTTTCCTTCACGGGCAGCCTTAAAATCCTTTAACAGCTCACATTTTGAATAAAGGTCTTCAAGGGATGTAACACTTTCATCGATGGATGAATTGTAGACCAGTATATCCGCATCCCTTGCTCCGTCGTAAAATTCCTCGACCTGCATATTCAATGTGGATCTGTTATCATCCTCACTATCAAGATCATCAAATACATATCTTCCGCCTGCAAGTTCTATCATCTTGGGAACATAATCAGATGTTCTTCTTACCTGGAATAAGTTATTTGAAGTAATGTAAAAATAAGCAACGGTTAGATCTGTCTTTTGGGAATCCGAAACACTCAGGATCTTCTCTTTTTGTTCCTCAAAGATACGGTCAGCCTCATCTTCAAGACCAAATAGTGCACCATAAAATTTTACCCATTCAACTCTTCCGAGAGGATGGTCCTCATAATTGGAATATTCGATGATGACGGGGATATCAAAGTTTTCAAACTGCTCGATGACCTCCGGAGAATGAAAGATCATTGTATTTTCAATCACAAGATCGCAGTTTCCTGTGACTATTAGTTCATAATCGGGTTTGCTGTATTTTCCGGCATATACAAGATTTCCTGAATTCATTGCTTCAGCTGCTTCAGGCACGGACCAGTCTTCTGCTTTTTTTCCTGAAAAGGCAATACTGTCAAGCGCACCTATTGATGAGATCATATCCATCGATGCAGAAGCGACAAGATATACATTGCAAAAAGGTCTTTTAAGTATGATCCATGAAGAAGATACGGATTCGGGAATATCCAAACCTTCCGGTACAACAAGATAATCAGCATAATCCGTTTTCAGATGGATATAGCCTTCTTCATAATAATCTGCAGAAAAGCACTTCGCGTATTCAAGATCCAAACTGTGGGAGTATGTAAGATCCGAAGTTTTATTTTCAGTCTGTGCCGGAACAGGATCATTCAAAGAAGGACTGCCGTTTTGGGAACAGCCCGGCAGTCCTGCAATGATAAAAATGTAAATTATAAAGGATAAAAACCGCTTCTTCATCTTTGATCCGAATATTTATGGATTAAAAACTATTGTATATTCTACTTCGTGGGGCTTACTCATGGCAACTGTATCTGCGATAACGCTTAAGGAGCCGTCAAAGGATCCTACAGGGATCTCAAATACCGAATTTCCTTCAGTATTAACCGGGAGATACTTTTCACCTTCAACGATCATATAGTCGTAATTCGGGCTGCTCCACTCTATAACCAGATATTTTTTCCCATCGGATTCCTTTATCTGAGCAGGTGATGTGATGGATGCTTTTCCGCTTCCTCCTTCAAGAGAAACTTCTATGGTTTTGCCTGAAGTTTCTTCGGAATTATCGGAATCAGCGGCTGCAACATCTGAAGAACCTGATGATCCGTCTTCAGTCTTTAACACAGGATCCGTAACAGATACCTTATGATCATACCAGACTCCCTTTGAGCCTATGAGAGCAACATCAAATTCCTCATCAAGGTAGGGTACGGGAATATCAAAAGCATGAACCTTCTCTGAATAACCGTCGGGATATACCACTTCCTCTACGGATGGCTCTAAAAGTACCGCACCTTCTTTTTCGGCATCTTCCTTCAGTCCGGGATAGAGATTAAGAACAGATTTGGACGGAAGAAGTATATGAATCGTCATAACTCCTTCCTTAACAGTAAGTTCTCCTTTTCCGTCACAGGTTTCATTTGCATGGAACATTGTGCTGTCTGTATTAAAGTCAGCAAGGTAAACACCGTCTTCAAGAGGGCATGGATCAGTTACCTTTTCAGGCTTGGCCGGAGCTTCCGAAACTTCTTCCGGTTCCTTATTTGTCAGTTCCATCTCTCCATCCGGAGTACTGACATTAATATCATATTCCGAATCTGCGTTTACATTTACGTTTCCGTTATTGCATCCGGCAATAATTGCAGTTAATGCAATTGTTCCGGCAAGAGTGATAATATGATTTTTAATATTTTTTTTCATGACTTATTCCTTATCTGATCACATCCTTAAGATGTGAAACATACAAAGCCTGGATATCATCAATCCTTCCAAGACCTGAAATCTGTGTATCTACTGATTCAAATTTTCCGGAAGCTTTAAAGACATTGACCCATGAATCATCATCCTCGCCTGCCATATCGTTATTGGCATGGTCGCCTGCAACGACCATGAGGGGTCTTAAGATAACCTTTTTATATCCTGCTTCGGATACAGCTTCCATAACCTCTTCACATGCGGTTTCCTCAGGCTCTCCTTCAACAGTTCCGATAAATACATTATCATATCCAAGTTCATCCATCATGGTCTGCATCTGTGAATAAGAAACCTTTGCCTCGTGAGCTGTACCGTGTCCCATAAGAACAAGTGCAACACCGGCTTCTTTTGCGGCATCTATATCATCAAATCCTGCTTCTTTTGCAGCTTCTGAAACAACCGCAATTGCAACAGCCTTCTTATCTTCATTGATAACGCTGGCATCATTTCCTACGCTTCCCAGAAGCGGCTCGGCAACAACAACGCTGTCAAAAGTATCACCATATTCGGAAAGGGTATCCATAAGCTCATCGTACTCTGCACCGTGCATAAGATGAGTGGGCTGTACAACAAGATTTTTAACTCCGTTATCTGCAGCACGCTTAAGAGCCTGGTCAACATTATCGATAGCTTCGGAATCTCTTGCCTGTACATGGTTGATGATTGTCTGAGCGGTAAACGCTCTTCTTACGGAATAGTCGGGATAACTTTCCGCAATTGCATCCTCAATGCCCTTGATATCTTTAGCGCGGGAATCGTTATAAGATGTACCAAAGCTTACAACAAGGATCTCATTTTCTCCGATGTCATCGGCATTTCTGGGGTCATCAAGCTTAGCATCTCCGGTATCTCTGCCGAAATAATCAGGATCTGCATTTTCTCCTTCAACAAGTTCTTTCTGGGCATCCGTAAGCGCATCCCATGCATCCTTTGCTGCTTTGCACTGCTCATCCGTGGAATCAGTTCTTTCCTGAACATAGATAGCATCGATAAGTGCAGCGCACTCGTCAGCTTTCTGCTGATCGATGGCATCCTGATCTGCTTCAGGTTCAGCGGGAGTTTCAGGCTGTTCTTCCACAGCTGCGGTTTCAGGTTCAGGCGTAGGTGTTGTCTGAGTTGCATCTGCACTGCTTCCGCATCCTGCAAGAAGCATAACTGACATTGCTCCTACCATCATTTTAGTTACGATCTGTTTTTTCATTTTATTCCTCCTTTTTGCCTATTGGCAAAATATATTAGACCCTTTCGGGTTATTTGGTAAAAAATTGCAATAAAAAAACCTCTACCACACGGCAAAGGCCATCGAAAAAAAGCATCTGCATGACAGATACGCTTTTTCGTACAACCAGTTACTCGTGGTCCGACCGGATCATCATTTAAATAGATGATCTGTTCACGTACAACGACAGGCAGGTCTCCCGGCTCTGATATCAACGCTCCGCACACCTTCCCGGTTTCCCAGTGGTTTAACCAAACCTTTGCAGTTCGGACCGGCTTTGCTCCATCATCACGGTGACGAGTTCGTACAGGATTTTCACCTGTTTCCCTTTTCACCAAAGCAAGGCTAATCGCTTCTTTGACACCTGACGTTTATCTATGAAAGCTTATATAGAGCTTTATTTTTTGTCTTGCGACAACTTATGAATCATAACACAGTTATATATCATTTTCAATTAAGCCGTCGTAAGACTCAATAACTCAATATTCTTTACTCATCCATACTTACTTTTTCAACGAAAACATTATTTTCATAAACAAAAGCATCTGACGTGTAGATGTTTCCGTATACATCGGTTACCTGATAGATAATGTAGGAAGTATCGGAACTAAGGTCTATCTCCTTGAACTGAAGATTTATCTCCGATGCTTTAAAGGAGTCGTACGCCTCAACATACTCGTCATTTAGCGGATCATACCAGAGGATCGTTATGTCATCATCATCCGCAAGATCATAAAGACATGGATCATCCTCATCATCCGTCATATATCCGTAAATCGTTCCATCAGGATAATCCTGGGAGTAGAAAACATAGATATAAACCTGCTCACCGTTGCGCAAAACGGGGATCATTGCCGACTGGTTCCATTCATCTGTTTCATCATCATAATAATAATCTACTGATACAAAGCAGGCGATCCTGTCATCGGTAAGATAAGTCCAGTTCTCGGGATTTTCGGCTACGATATCGCCGTCTGTGTCAAATTCTGTCACCGTATCCTGACCAAGGAAGAACATATTTCCGTCATTTCCCTCGATCATGAGAAGGCACAATGCCTCCATCCAGTCAATCTCACTGGTCTTCATGTAATAATGTGAACCGTCTTCATAGTCGGTTTCATATGAAGGTAAGTAGATTTCCTGAGCCTCGGCGACTTCGACTCCGTGGTTATCATAAATATTAATGATGCTTTCATCAAACCAGTCTCCCGCATGGGATCTTGCATCTGCAACACCGTATTCAAAAGAGTATTTAAGGGATATCAGCTCATCATAAAACTTTGATATTTCCTCGTCATAATCAAGTTTTTCAAATATGATACGACCCTTATCAAAATCAGAAAGTTCATCGAAAGGAAAATACGCCATTATTCCGTGACCAAAAGCAAAATCGCTTTCGGTGTAATCAACTGCGCTTACCACGGTGTTAATAAGAGTTGAAGATGCAGGTATATCATATTTTCCCGCAAGGGTAACAAGATCGACACAATCAGTATATTCGTAAATACCGCAATCATTTCTTGCTGTGGAAATTGCACTGAAACAGTTGTCTTCAAGATCTTCTTTCAGAATTGAGATGTAATCCGAATACGCATCATATACCGCACCTATATGGCTAAGGGATATAACTGACATGGAAGCAACCATTCCCCTTTTCTGACAATAATCCATATAATCGGATACGATCATCTCACGGTAATCACCCTTTGATACAGGTGCATCGGCAAGAGAATTGATCCAGTTCGTATATGAAAGTCCCGTTCCGTTTACGTAGCTTTCTGCACCGATAAGATAATCTGCAGATTCCCTGAGAGCCATGCAGGTCTCTAATGTACACATGTTGCAGGCATCAAATACAATACTGTTAAAATGGACTCCTGCTTTTTCTATGGCATCAGCCATATCATATATAAGCATTACATCATCGGGATAAAGTTCGTCGTATCCGTAACCCACGGGAATTCCGCCGCCGTGATCCCAGAGGATCAGAATATAATCCTCTGCAGGATATTCTTTTGCGGTAAATTTAATAAAATCATAAAGGGTATCCTCATCCACCATGGATACTTTTCCGAGATTATCTATTTCCTCAAACTGTCCATCGACAAGTTCGAATCTCTGTACCTTCTTATCCTTACAAAAATTGTTGGTTGATGACCATTCTTTACAGCCGCCGGTCTGAACTATGATATTTGTATCCTCTGTAACAACGGCTCTCTTGATTTCCTTAAGGTCCCTTGTTGCAAGTCCGGCTTCACTCTCAAGATTGGATCCGATCATATAGATCATAATGGTCTGTTTTACACCGGGAACTTTAGTATCATCTTCTTTTCTTTCTTTTACATCATCAGACATTTCGGAAAGTGAGGATGTAAGGCCGGATAAAGCTTTGTATGCAACAAAACCCACACTTCCAACAACAGCCAAAACAATGGCGATAATGGCAAAAACAAGACCGGCCCGGGATTTTTTCTTGGGCTTATTATTGTTCTGATTCTGACCGGCAGTTCCATAAACATTAAAATAAGGGCCAGCTCCTGATGTTTGCTGAGTTTGCTGCTGAAAATTCGGCTGTCCGGATTGCTGCTGCATATTCTGCTGCGGCATAGAGGACTGCTGTGGCATGGGGGTTGAAGGCCCTGCAGGTCCCAGACTCGGAACTTCGGGACGGGGATTTGCATTTACAAGGGGCATCCCGCAATTCATACAATATTTAAGATCGTCTTTCATTTCCAATCCGCATCCCGGACAAATCATACTTTCTCCTCCGATAAAACTTTGGGAAATTCCATTCCCAATAAAGTGCCTGGTATATATAGATCAAATTCCGCAAAAATCCTTTAAAGGTTTAAGGTCCAGAGTACTCTCTTCTTTTATCACGTCAAATAGGGTCTTAGCGATAAGAAGTGTACCTCCTTTGGAATCACTTTCAATATTAAGAGGCATGATGGGCTCATGAAGAGACTTTCTGAGAAGAAGCCATCCGTTACCATGCTCAGCATCACAATTGATCCTGACTCCTTCGTAATTGGGAACAGCTTCATTCCATCCGGGTATACCCGCAGCCTTTTCCTTAAGCATCGCAAGTATCCTGTCTCCGTTTTCCTGAAGA
>ONTX01000246.1 GCA_900320825.1 uncultured Lachnospiraceae bacterium
ACAGCCCGCTACCGAAGTTATGGTAGAGACCTTTAAGGGAACTCCCTATGACACCGGTTACGACCAGAATCTCCTTGCTGAGATTGCCGATTACTTTGCACCCTACAGAGATGAGTGCATTAAGAGCGGCCTCATGAATACCAAGGTTCTCGGTGTTAACATCAAGACCCTTCTTTATCAGGTTCCCGGCGGAATGCTTTCCAACATGGTTAGCCAGCTTAAGGAACAGAAGGCAGAGAACCGTTACAGAGACGTTCTTGAAGAGATTCCCCGCGTTCGTAAGGACTGCGGTGAGCCTCCTCTTGTTACACCTTCATCACAGATCGTAGGAACCCAGGCTATCTTCAATGTCCTTATGGGCGAGCGTTACAAGATGGCTACCGGTGAGTTCAAGGATCTTCTCCGTGGTAATTACGGCCAGACCGTTAAGCCCATGAACCAGGAAGTTATCGATAAGGTTATTCCCGGTGAGAAGCGTTCCACCGCAAGAAGTGCAGAGGCTACCGGACATACCGAGCCCGAACTTGCTACCATTGAGGCGGAGATGAAGGAATGGAAGAAGCAGGATGAGGACGTTCTCTCATATGCACTGTTCCCTCAGGTTGCAACTGACTTCTTCAAGTATCGTCAGGCTCAGGAGACAGGTGTTGATGTTAACCTTGCAGATAAGGAAAATAAATCCTATCCTGTGTGATCAATTAACACGAAATAATGTATTTTTACCCCGGACTTTTTTAGTCCGGGGTTTTGCTTGTAATAAATTTGTAAAAAAATTTTGTTAAACATCCGTGAAACCTTGACTTGTGCGTCTTGTATGGTAAAATAACAAACGTCTCTTTTTTGAATACTCTTTTAAATCTATATTAAAAAGTTAGGAAAAATCTTAATGGCACGTAAAGAAAGCATTACCATCGACCACATTCTTGAAACAGCATTTGCGATGACAAGAGAGCTTGGAGCAGGATCCATAACCGCAAGACACGTTGCGGAGAAGGCAGGATGCTCAACCCAGCCCATATTCAGGGTTTATAAAAACATGGGAGAACTTCAGTCTGCGGTTTATGCCAAGGCTGCACAGTTTTTCAGAGATTATTATGCCGCATTCGAAAGAGTTGGAAAGGTTCCCTTTACTAATCTCGGTATGGCATATATCGCTTTTGCAAGAAAAGAAAAGAATCTTTTCAGACTTTTGTTTGTTGATGTGATCCCCAACAGAACTTCAATGTATGAGCTTTTGAACGGTGAAGCGGGTAATGTTGTTGCCGAGATAAATATGGCAAAAGAAACCGGATGTGCCGATCCCGGTGGAATGTTCATGAAGATGTGGATCTTTATCCATGGTGCCGCATGTATGACTCTTTCGGGAGATTACGATCTTACCGATGAAGAGACCATGAAGCTTCTTGAGAAAGCATACAATTCTTTTTTGGCATAATAAATAATGTTAAGGAACTGGGTGGAAAAGGGAACGGCAGTGCAGCGTCCCTGTTCCACCCGGGTTTTATTTTTTGTTAAGGATAAAATATGGATCTTAAAGGTGATGTTCTCATCAGGATAAGGGATATGATCCCCCAGATGAGTAAGAGTCAGAAAAAAATAGCTTTTTATATTCAGAACGAATATGAGACCGCAGTATTCATGACTGCTGCCGAGCTTGGAAAGCAGATAGGTGTCAGCGAATCAACCATAGTTAGATTCGCATCAGCACTTGGTTATGACGGTTATCCCGATTTCCAGAAAAGTCTTGTTGAATGTGTTAAGACCAAGCTTTCTTCTGTACAGAAGATCGATGAAAAATACGGAAGATCTTCCCAGTCCGAGATACTGGCATCAGTTCTGAATTCCGATATAGAGAAGATCAAGGATACCATTAAGAACCTTAATCCCTCTGCTTTTGACCTTACGGTAGACATCCTTCTTAAAGCGAGAAATGTCTATATAATGGGACTTCGTTCCAATGAGCCCCTTGCATCATTTCTTCATTTTTATCTCAATATGGTGCGCCCGGGATGCGTTCTTGTGAATACAACATCTGTGACAGAGACTTTTGAACAGATGATCAGGATAAATGAAGAGGATGCCTTTGTTGGCATTTCCTTCCCCAGGTATTCCATGAGGACTCTTAAGGCTATGGAATTTGCCAATGACAGAAGGGCGTCGGTTATTGCCATTACAGATTCCGCACATTCTCCCATGACCCTGTATTCAACCTGTAATCTTTATGCGAGATCGGATATGGTTTCCATCGTAGATTCCCTGGTTGCACCTCTTAGCGTGATCAATGCCATAGTTGTGGCTCTTTGTATAAAGGCTCCCGATCAGATCAGGAAAAATCTTAAGATGCTTGAGTCCGTATGGAATGATTATCAGGTATATCTGAATGATGAGATAGATTTTATCGATGATGATCCTATTTTGAATTATTCCCTCAGAAGACAGTCGGGAGATACAGATAAATGATAGACGTAGCAGTTATAGGCGGCGGCCCGGCAGGAATGCTGGCCGCCGTTTCGGCATCAAAAGCCGGGGCGAAGACCGTCCTTTTTGAAAAAAACGAAAAACTAGGAAAGAAGCTGTTCATAACGGGAAAGGGAAGGTGCAATGTTACAAACAGTGCACCTTCTGATGAGATATTAAAAAACATAGTATCAAATCCCAAGTTTATGTATAGCGCACTTAAGACATACGGAAATACCGATATCTGTGAAGCAATTGAATCCGAAGGCATTAAGCTTAAGGAGGAAAGAGGGGGAAGGATATTCCCTGTTTCAGATCATTCCTCGGATATTATAAAAGCCCTTAAGAGCATGCTTGATAAAGCACATGTTGATGTAAAGCTTAGCACAGAAGTAAAGTCGGTAAATGTAAAAGAAGATCATTTTGAGATCTTGCTTAAGGGTGACAGATCCGAAAAATGCAGGGCGGTCATTATCGCTACAGGCGGCGTGTCTTATGTTTCTACAGGTTCAACCGGTGACGGTTACGGGTTTGCGGAAAAAATGGGACACAGCATTATAGATCCCCTTCCTTCTCTTGTGCCCCTTGAGATAAAGGAAAGCTGGTGCAGTGCTTTACAGGGACTTTCCCTGAAAAATACCGGTCTTAAGATGTATTCCGGCAGCAAACTTCTTTACGAGGATTTCGGAGAAATGCTTTTTACCCATTTCGGTGTAAGCGGCCCCATGGTCCTTTCCGCAAGCAGTTTCTATCATATGAAAAAAAGTGATGAATGCAGGATAGTGCTTGATCTTAAGCCTGCACTTTCGGATGAAATGCTTGACGAAAGGCTTATTCGCGAATTTACGGAAAAGCACGAAAAACATTTTATCAATGTGCTCCCCGAACTTCTGCCGGCGAAACTCGTTCCCGTTATACAGGAACTTTCGGGAACTCCTGCACATAAAAAATGCGGTGAGATCAAAAAAGAAGAGCGCAGGAAGCTTGTTACCCTTTTAAAAAATCTGGAGATGCACGTAACGGGAACCAGGGGATTTGATGAGGCTATTATCACAAAAGGCGGTATCAGCGTAAAAGAAGTATCCCCCAAAAACATGATGAGCAAAATCGTACCCGGGTTGTTTTTTGCAGGAGAAGTACTTGATCTTGATGCTCTTACGGGAGGATTTAATCTTCAGATCGCATGGTCAACGGGATACTCAGCCGGGACAGGTGCGGCAGAATATGTTCTGAACTGACGGGTATTTGACGGAAGTATGTGCAGATTGATCTTTTGATATAATAAATCTGTTGTTGGTTTAAAATTAATTGTAACCAAAAGGAGAATGTGAATATGAACGTAGCTATCGACGGACCTGCCGGAGCAGGTAAAAGCACGATCGCAAAACTTTGCGCAAAGAAAATGAATCTTATTTACGTTGACACCGGAGCAATGTACAGGGCTGTAGCTCTTTATCTTCTTGAGAGCGGTGTGAATGTTGAAAATTCTCAGATCGTTGCTGAAAAATGTAAAGGTGCGATGGTTGACATCAGATATGTTGACGGAGTTCAGAATGTTTTTCTCGGAGATGAGAATGTAACAGGCCGCCTTCGTGAAGAAGCGGTAGGTAATGCGGCATCCGTTACCAGTTCAGTACCCGATGTACGTGCACACCTGTTTTCGCTTCAAAGAGGTCTTGCGGAAAGAGGCGGAATAATAATGGACGGCCGTGACATCGGAACCGTAGTTATGCCCGATGCGGATGTTAAGATCTTCCTTACCGCATCCAGTGAGGTCCGTGCAAGGCGCCGTGTTAAAGAACTTGAGGAAAAAGGAGAGCATCCTGATTTTGACACTGTGAAAAAAGAGATCGAAGAGCGTGACCATCGTGACATGACCCGTGAGATCTCACCCCTTAAACAGGCTGAGGATGCCATACTTGTTGATACTTCCGATATGACCATCGATCAGGTTGTGGATAAGATCTGCTCAATCTGCGGAGAAAAATAATGGATATCAGGCTTGCGGATCCATCCGGCTTTTGCTTTGGCGTAAAGCGTGCCGTTGATGGTGTGTATGAAAAAATCCAAAGCGGAAGGCCCATATATACCTATGGCCCCATTGTTCATAACGAGACAGTTGTCTCGGATCTTGAAAAAAGGGGAGTAAAGGTCATCGAAGACAGGCAGACTCTTGAAGAAATGAAAGTTGAAAATGATGCCTGCATTATCATCCGTGCCCATGGTGTGGGACGGGATATATATGAGATCCTTGAAAGCAAAGGCTGTGAAGTTGCGGATTTTACATGCCCTTTTGTAAAAAGGATCCATGATACGGTTCTTAAGGAGAGCTCTGAAGGCAGAAACATAGTTGTTGTGGGTAATCCGGTCCATCCTGAGGTCGTGGGGATATGCGGATGGTGCGACACAAAATGCTATGTTGTGAAAAACGAAGAAGAAGCTGAAAAAGCCGCTTTTGAAGGTGACCTGACCATAGTTTCACAGACAACATTTCAGGACAGAAAATTTTCACAAATTGTTGAAATAATAAACAAAAAAGGTTATAATGCTAATGTTGTGAACACTATATGTTCAGCAACAAAGGACAGGCAGGATGCAGCCCGAGTCCTTTCAAAAGAAGCAGATATGATGATAGTCATAGGGGGGAGCGCGAGTTCCAATACGCGCAGGCTTTATGAAATTGCATCGGAAAACTGCTCGGAAACGATTTGTATACAGAAACCGGATGACCTAATTAACTACAAACTACCTGAATCTGTTAAGCTGATCGGCATCACCGCGGGGGCTTC
>ONTX01000109.1 GCA_900320825.1 uncultured Lachnospiraceae bacterium
ATCAATAAGCTTGCCCTTGAACTTGAAGAAGCGGGTAAGAAAAAAGATATGGAATTTATTGATGCCAATACAGCAAAGCTTCTCGATATGTACAGGGGCCTGGATTCAAAGCTTTCGATTCTTGATAAAAAAGATGAAGACCTTCCCGGGATTTCCGAAAAGTCACTTAAGGAAGCATACCAGACAATTATTGAGATTGCGGGAAGCATGGACTTTGGTATGATGGAAGATATCCTGAAAGATTTGAAAGGTTATGCTCTTCCCGAAAAAGATAAGCTAAGGATTTCCGGCATCGAAGCACGTTTAAACGAGCTTGACTGGGACGGCATCGCTGAGGAAGCCCGGAAAGCATACAATTGATACAGAGGTGATCATGAATAACATTTCCAAAAAAGTTTTACTTGTAACAAGCACGATAAAGATGTCTCTTGCAATGTCCATCCCCGTGCTTTTCATAGGAAGCATCACCGTTCTTCTTAACGGTTTTCCTTTTATGCCCTATCAGGAATTTTTAGACAGTTTTCTCGGCGGTGCATTAAGGAGCATCATAATCATGTCCATGAAAGCAACGGTGGGCATGCTTGCTGTTTTTATAACCATAGCCACCAACTACAGCTATATGAACATCACAGGTGCGGGAGAAAAGACCGTCTACAGGTTCGGAAACATGCTGGGATGCCTCAGCGGATTTTTTATCATTGTGGGTGTCTTCAGCTCAGAGCCTGATTTTTCTCTTTTCAGCGGACAGGGTGTTTTCAGTGCGCTGCTGGCGGGTATCATCGGTTCCGCACTTTTCAGGAAGTTTGAATCGTTGCTTAAAACTCCCAAGATGGTCTTTGTTGACGGAGCGGATACCGAGTTTAATGCAGCTCTCCATGTGATACTTCCCTTTGCCTGCGTTACTCTCTGTTTTGCCGCAGCCAATTACATTATTACCGTTGCCTTCGGTGTGCAGAGTCTCCAGCATCTGTTTATGAATGCTGTGGATGCCATTTTCATAAGTATGCACAGGTCCTACTCAAGCGGACTTCTTTTCTCCCTGCTTACCGGCATCATGTGGTGGTTCGGGATCCACGGAAACAACGTACTCAACCAGGTGTCTGAGGATCTGTTCACTCAGATCATTCCCGGTGAGATAGTATCAAAGAGTTTTATGGACACCTTCGTCAACATGGGAGGTACCGGATGTGTCATAGGTCTTCTTGTTGCCATGATCTTTTTGGGGAAGCGTTCCTCTACTAAAAAGCTCGCAGGTATGGCGGTAGTCCCTTCTTTTTTCAATATAGGTGAAATGCTGGTGTTCGGTTTTCCCATCATTTACAACCCTCTTATGGCACTGCCTTTTATCCTGGCACCCCTTGTATGTTTTACCAATGCATATATCATGACAAAGATCGGATTTATGCCGGTGGTGGCAACTGAGGTGGTATGGACAACGCCCCCTCTTATGAGCGGATATCTTGCAACGGGCTCTGCATCAGGCATCGTGGTACAGCTTGCCAATATCCTTCTTTCTGCGGCATGTTATGCTCCTTTTGTTGTCATGTATGAAAATAAGGCTTCGGATGAATTTACCGCATCCCTTGATAAGCTTGTTGCGATCCTTAAAAGGAGCGAAGAACTTGTTGAGGAGGTTGTGCTTACGGAGTGTGAGGGAAATGCAGGACGTGTTGCTAAGCGCCTTGCTGTGGAGCTTGAAGAGTCCCTTTCATCTTCATCCGTGGATTCGGATGCCCCCGCAGGAGAGAGTCCCCTCCTTATAAAGTACCAGCCTCAGTACAATAGTGAAGGAAATTGTATGGGTGCGGAGGCACTCTTAAGGTGGCAGCATGCAAAGTCGGGAGTTGTCTATCCTCCTCTTGTTATCAGGCTTGCCAAAGAGAGCGGTATTCTTTACGATCTTGAGACTTACATAATAGAAAAGGCTGTACGTGACTCTGAAAGCTTAAGAAAATGCTACGGCGAAAAGTTCAAGCTCAGCGTCAATGTTACAGTCACGACTTTGTATGATAAAAGATTCGTTCCTTTTGTTCAGACCATTGCAGACCGCTACAGATTAAGGACCGGAAATATCTGCCTTGAGATCACCGAAGAGACAGAACTTGCCCTTACGGAGGAAACTGCGGAACTTATGAAAAAGATCAGATCCTTCGGTTATACCTTTGCCCTGGATGATTTCAGCATGGGCCACACATCCCTGCAGTACCTGCAGCACAACCGTTTTGACATAGTTAAGCTTGACGGCAATCTGGTTAAGTCAATGCTCGGTAACGAAAGGACCAGAGAGATAATAAGTTCCATAGTATATCTTTCCAAGTCCCTGGATTTCATGGTACTTGCAGAGTACGTCGAAACTGCGGACCAGAGGGATGCTCTTAAAGATATCGGAGTTCTCTTATACCAGGGATATCTCTACAGTCCCGCAATCGACTTAGATTCCTTCATCGCACTTGAAAAGAAAGATAATGGAGAGACCTGAGCAGGATGCAGGGAAAAAATTGATATAAATATGCTTAAACACTTGATAAATACATAGTTTTGAGTTATCATATCTGTGTTGTGTTAATGCAATACAACAAAAATTATCAGGAGGAAATATTTCATGAACAGAACAGAATTAGTTGATGCAATCGCAAAGGAAGCTGGCCTTACCAAGGTTGACGCTGACAAGGCTCTCAGAGCTTTCACCAACGCAGTTTCCAAGGAGCTCAAGAAGAAGGGAAAGGTTCAGCTTGTTGGCTTCGGAACCTTCGAGACTTCTAAGAGAGCAGCTCGTAAGGGTAAGAACCCTCAGACCGGCGAAGCTATCAAGATTCCTGCAGCTACCGTTCCTAAGTTCAAGGCAGGCAAGGCTCTTAAGGATCTTGTA
>ONTX01000373.1 GCA_900320825.1 uncultured Lachnospiraceae bacterium
AATCTCCTGGAAATCACCTTCAAGGATCATCTTTTTCATCATGTAATCAGATGAGCAGACAAGATCATACTTGATGGCACCGGAACTGTACTTGGTATACATCTCCTCGGGAGTGATAGCCTCCTCGTAATTGACTTTGATGCCGGTCTCCTTGGTGAACAGATCGAGCATGTCGGGGTCGAGATATTCGCCATAATTGATGACTGTGATCTCACCGACTTCAGCGGTCTTGCCGCATCCTCCGGCAGGGATCACCAGTGCTGCCATCATGATGATCGCAGCGATCTTTTTGAAGCTAAAACGATTTTTTTTCATTACAGATTTTTCTCCTCTACAATATGATTTTTATGTTTTTCAGATAATGTATTTACACAAAGCAGGATAATGCTTACTGCTACAAAAATGATGGTGGAGAGCGCGTACATCTCAGGCTTTATGCCCTTTCTTATCTCACCGTAGATCATGGTCGAAAGAGTATTGACCCCGGCGCCCTTCGTGAAATACGTTATAACGAAATCATCCATGGACATGGTAAATGCCATGAAAAATCCTGAGATGATTCCGGGCATCATCTCGGGAAGAAGCACTTTAAAAAATGCATATGCGGGTCCCGCACCAAGGTCCCTTGTGGCCTCATATACGGACACGTTCATCTGCTGTATCCTGGGCATCACACTCAGTATAACATATGGGATATTGAAGGTGATATGGGCAAGAAGCACGCTTCCGAAGCCAAGAGGGATGAAGTGGACAAACCAGAGCATCAGTGCGATACCCGTTACGATATCCGCATTGAGCATCGGGATATTTGTAAGTGTCATAAACACTCCGTACTTTTTCTTATTCATGGCATGAATTCCGAGAGCTCCGGGAACTCCCACCAGGACTGCTATCCCCGATGATGCAAGTGCAAGGATCACGGTTGTTAATAGTGCCTCAAGGATCTGCTTGTTGGAGAGCAGACTGATATACCAGGCAAATGTAAAACCGCCCCAGGTTACACGTGATCTTGAAGCGTTAAAAGAAAGCACGATAAGAACAAGTATCGGGGCATACAGGATCAGCCCGATAAAACCAATATATATTCCGCTTAAAATATCTTTTAATCTTTTCATTTTACCAGATAACCGACTCTCTTCCGGTCTTTTCTTCCCTTATGGTAAATTCCATGCTGATAAGAACAAATATCATAAGAGCAACACTGAGGCCCGAGCCCAGGTGCCAGTTGTTTCCGGAGATAAAATCCTGCTCGATGATATTTCCGATAAGCTGCAGTTTTCCTCCGCCGAGTATGTCCGATATGACAAACGATGTCATGGAGGGAACAAACACCATGACAGTTCCGCTCAACAGTCCCGGGATCGACAAAGGAAAAATAACTTTAAAAAATACCGTAGCACTTCCCGCACCCAGATCTTTTGCAGCTTCTATAAGATCATCACTTATATCCATGATCGCAGTATAAATGGGAAGGATCATATAGGGAAGATAGTCATATACAACACCTATCATTATCGCTGTCGGGGTATTGGCCACCGCAAGGGGCGGAAAACCCAGCTTTGTGATTATCATATTAAGGATTCCGTTATTGGAAAGGATCATCTGCCATGCAAGGATCCTGAGAATAAAATTCATCCACATGGGGAGGATTATTATAAAAAGAGAAATACCCTTTCTCCCGAGGCCCAGATGCTTCATGGCAAGCACCATGGGATATGCAAGAAGGATACAGAAAACCGTACACCCGAATGCAATCTTTATCGAAAACCACATAGCCTTAAGATTTATCGGCGACATTACGGCAGCTGTATTTTGCAACGTAAAATGTCCGTCACTGTCCGTGAGCGCATACTTAAAGATAACGATCAGCGGAAGTACGGTAAATACGATTATCCAGATTGCGTAGGGAGTTGCGAGCCAGGATCTTTTGCTGCTCCTTACCTCAGATTCATTCATCCCTTGAAACCTCCTCGTCATCACTGACCGGCTTATGCATGATCTGGATATTGTCAGGAAGTATCGTAAGTCCGACAATATCTCCAACAGGAGCAGGATTGACACTCTGTATCATCCATTC
>ONTX01000041.1 GCA_900320825.1 uncultured Lachnospiraceae bacterium
AAGACAGAACGCAATAAAGAGAATGCTGGTCAGGATAAAGAACGCAATCGACGTTAAAAAGATTCCCTCTATGATGCCGAGTGATATAAAACAGTACGACTGTATATTTGCATCCGGCGTAAGCCTCAGGAATTATGAGATCTATTATGCAGCCAAAAGATTAAATCCTTCTGTCCGTATCTCTTTATATGAAGAAGGCATATGTGAATATTATTCCCTGACTCAAAAAAGCAAATCAAAAAAAGCATTTTCTCATTTTTTCTTCCATTCTTATTATCTGGAAGACTGCAGGGAACTCTATGTTTATGAGCCAGGTATAGTAAAGAGTTATTGGGAAAATATTACAGTGAAAGCGATTCCCAGGTTTTACGATGATAAGGATTTAATGTCTTTATTAAACAATGTCTTTAGCTTCAATATTGAAGAAACACTTGTATATAAAAACAAGGTGGTTTTCCTTGAGAGTTGTTATGATGAAGACCTTGAATCTGAAAAGTATCAACTTGAATTACTGAATAAGATTGTTGAAACGGTTGGAGCTGAGAAAGTAATCGTAAAGCTGCATCCGAGATCTGCTATAGATAAATACCCTGAAAACATCAAGGCTGTTTATTCTTATGTTCCATTTGAGATTCTTGCAGTAAATATGGACCTTGACAGATGTGCCTTTGTATCGACTTGTACTTCTGCTATCGTTAATCCTAAACTTATTCTCAACAAAGAACCGTTTGTTGTATGTTTGGACAGGGTAAACAATAAAGAACTTAGTGAATCTGATTACGTATTTGACAGGGTTGCTGACCTATATGAAAGCAAAAGTTTTTATATTCCGGGATCAGAATCCGAGCTAACAGATGCTTTGAACAAGTTGAAGGACATCATAAATTGATTGTTATGGTATTTGGTTGTGGATAAAAGCAGAAACAAGGTAGCTATCTTTAATATTGCCAGCACTATAGTTTTGCAGGGACTGACCTTTTTTACCGGACCTGTATTTTCTCACATGCTTGGTACAAGTAATTATGGTATTGCCTCAGTTTATCTTACTTGGGTTCAGATCGCTTCTACTGTATTTTCTTTGCAGGCCGGCGGAACAGTAGCTTTGGCAATAGTAAATTACCGCAAAGAAGAACAACCCAGATTTCAATCAAGTGTTCTTTGCCTTTCGACAATAGCATATCTGCTTTTCTCTGTTGTTACGGTTGCAGGTGCTTTTGTTTTATCTAATTGGTTTAGTATTAGCATTCCGATGGTTCTTGTCGGTCTTGCTCACGGATGGGGACTTTATGTAGTTACATTTATGAATTCAAAGTTTACATATGAATTCAAGGCTGATAAGAATTTTATCCTGTCTGTTACTGTAGCCGTACTGACTGTCGGGTTATCCATATTCCTGATCAACAAGCTTCCCGAAGAAACAAATTATTGGGGAAGATTGATCGGTCAGTCTGCTGTTTATACATTAATTGGTCTTATTTTGTTTTTGTATATTTTTAGAAACGGTAAGGCTGTTTACGATAAGACTTATTGGCAATTCACTCTTCCCATTGCAATTCCTACGATATTTCATCTTCTTGCAGGAATAGTTTTAAATCAGAGTGACAGGATAATGATACAGTGGCTTATTGATAATTCTGCTGCCGGTATCTATTCATTGGCATGCACCTTCGGCGCGGTATTAAGCTCTATCTGGAGTGCTTTGAATAACAGCTGGGTGCCATTCTATTATGAATATACAAAGCTGAAACAGACAGAAAATATTAAAACACATGCCAGAAACTACATAGAGTTGTATACGATATTGACTATGGGCTTTATCTTATTGGCAAAAGAAGTATTCCATTTTTATGCCAAAGAGAGTTTCTGGGAGGGAACAGACCTTATTCCTTTGTTTGCGATCGGGTTCTATTTTGTCTTCCTGTACAGTTTTCCTGTTAATTATGAGTTTTACCATAAGAAGACGAAGACTATTGCAATAGGAACTACTCTGGCTGCTGTATGCAACATTGTTCTGAATTATGTGTTTATTAGTAAATGGGGCATATTGGGAGCAGTTATTGCTACTGCCATAGCACACGGGCTACAGTTCGGGTTCCATTTTATATGTGCAAAAAGGATCAATCCGGGAGAGTTCCCGTTCAGGATTGTTCAGTTTGCTCCGGGTTTTATAATCGTTTGCCTCACTTGTGTTTTGTACTGGTTCACCAGAGATTTATGGCTATTAAGATGGGCGTTAGGTGCCGCTCTTGGCATATACTTATTATTTAAAATAATTAAAAGGCGTGAGATATTCTGATATAATAATTAAAAATCTTTGAAGTATAAGATGTTGAAGGTATGTGTATGGAAAAATTAGCTATAAATGGTGGTACACCGGTCAGAACGGAAAAGATCTTTTACGGTCGTCAGTGGATCGATGATGATGATGTCAAAGCAGTAGTTGACACTCTTAATTCGCCTTACTTAACATGCGGTCCCAGAGTTGCTGAGTTTGAGAAAAAACTCGCCGAATATGTTGGTGCTAAATATGCTGTTGTTGTCAGTAACGGTACAGGTGCTTTGCATTGTTCCTGCATAGCTGCAGGTATCGGCCCGGGTGATGAAGTCATCACTACACCTCTGACTTTTGCAGCTTCCGCAAACTGCGTTATTTATTGTGGCGGAACGCCAGTATTTGCTGACATAGATCCTGATACTTATAACATCGATCCTGACAGCATACGTTCAAAGATCACCGATAAGACAAAAGCAATCATTGCTGTAGATTATACCGGCCAGGCAGTTAAATATGATGAGATCCGCCAGATCTGTGATGAGTATAATCTTATCTTTATAGAGGATGCCGCACATTCATTGGCAACCAAATATAAGGGGAAACAGGTTGGTTCTCTGGCTGACATGTCCACATTCTCTTTCCATCCCGTAAAAACGATTACAGGTGGTGAAGGCGGAGCCATTACTACCAATGATGACGAATTGTATAAGAAGCTTGTTCTTGCTCATACACATGGTATTACTCATGATGAGAGCATGATGGAAGGTGCTCCTCATGAAGGAATCTGGTATTACGAGCAGATCAGCCTCGGTTTTAACTACCGTATGACAGATTTCCAGGCATCTCTACTTTTAAGTCAGCTTAAAAAACTTGATATGTTTGCTGCCAGACGTAAAGAGATTGCAAGAAGATATGATGAAGCCTTTAAGGATTTGGAAGGCATAATCATTCAAAAAGAGATCCCTGAATCAGATACATGCCGTCATATTTATGTTATTCGTTTGGATCTGGATAAGCTTACCTGCACAAGAAGACAGTTTTTTGATGCTATGTCTGCTGAAAACGTACAGTGTCAGATCCATTATGTCCCTGTATATTGGTTCCCATATTATCAGCATCGCGGATATGAGATGGGGCTTTGTCCAAATGCAGAAGAAGTATATAAAGGAATAATGAGTATACCGTTATATCCGAGACTTACTGACAGTGATGTTGAAGATGTAATCCATGCAGTAACGAAAGTTGTAGAGAATTATAAGCGAGCATAATTATGGAACTGTGTTTAGGTACTGTTCAGTTTGGTATGGATTATGGTGTGTTTAACACACCTAAAAAAGATCCCGAATACTGTATCTCCTGTCTTGATTATGCAACTCAAAATGGTATTAATGCGATAGACACCGCTACGGCCTATGGTGATGCGGAAAGAATTGTCGGCGAATTTCTGTCGCGTAAGACAGTAAACAGAGAGAAGCTATACATAAGCACAAAGCATCTTCCTAATATTCTTGATGATTGCAAGAAGGAAGATTATGTTGATGTTATCCGAAGTAATCTTCAGAAATCTCTTGCAACGCTTAATACAGATTATGTTGATGCGTATTATTTCCACAGTTCAAGATATGCATTTGATCCGGAACTTTTGGAAGCTATAAAAGTAATGCAGCAGGAAGGTCTCGCTAAGAAGGTTGGGGTATCAGTATATTATCCCGATGAGGCGATGGCTTGTTTTGCTGATTCGAACATTAATTGCATTCAGGCACCTTACAGCATTTTTGATCACAGGATGAAAGAATCCGGTGTTTTTAAAACGGGTAAGGACTGCGGTTTTAATATTGATGTCCGTACTGTTTTTGTTAAAGGTCTTATAAGGTTAAGAGATGATGAGATCCCGGAAAACCTTATTAAGGCTAAACCTATTTTATCTGAGCTTGATAAGTTTTGTGAGCAGACAGGTTTTTCGCGTATTGATCTTGCCATGGGTTATGTAAAACGGGAAAAAGCTGTTGATCATCTGGTATTTGGTGTCAGGGACCTTGAACAGTTAAAGTATGATATTAATTCATTTCAGAAAGATATTGATGATAGTATCTTTGATGAGATAGATACTAAATTCTCCGGCATTTCTGCTGATTTGATTATTCCCAGTCTTTGGGTTAAGAGGTGATTATTTGAAATATTTGGTTATGATCCAGGCCAGATGCGGATCCACAAGATTACCTAATAAAGTATTAAAGGATCTTTGCGGTAAACCGGCTCTTCAGCGAATGATCGAGCGTGTTCAAAGAAGCAAAACAGTTGATGAGGTAATGGTAGTAACATCAATTGAAAAGAATAACCTGCCGATACTCAAACTTTGCTCTGATATAGGGATCAGGGTTGGTGTCGGGTCAGAAGATGATGTTCTGGATCGTTTTTATCAGACTGCTAAACTTATCAGACCTGAATATGTTATACGTCTTACTGCTGATTGTCCCTGTTTTGATGCTGGCCTGTTAGATAAAGCAATCAGTGAATTACTGCCTGAAACTGACTATATGGCTATGACCAGTGAATCTTTTGCTGATGGTCTTGACCTTGAGATCATAAAGTTTTCGGCTCTTGAGAAAGCATGGAAAGAGGCTGTTCATTCTTTTGAACGTGAACATGTTACCCAGTATATTGTAAGAAGACCTGAGGTTTTCAATCTTCAGGATTTTGAGTCTCCCATCGGGTATTTCGGTAATCACCGCTGGACTGTTGATGAACCTGAAGATTTTGAAGTAGTTGAACATATTTATCGTCATTTTATGTCTACGGATAAAGGTGATAAGTTTACCTATACCGATATTCTTGATTTTATGAAGGAAAATCCGGATATAAAGAAGATCAATGAGCGTTTTACTCGTAATGAAGGCTTGGAGAAATCCATTCGTGAAGATCACATAGTAGAAGCAGGGAAGTAATCTGCTTTTCTTGTGGAGGTTTAAATATGCAAAGTTTTAAAAATTCTGAAGCCCTTTTGGAAAGAGAAGTAAAAGTTTCTCCTCTTGCTGCCCAGACATACAGCAAGTCTTACCGATATTTCTGCAGGGGAGCAGCTCCGAGTTATATGGATCACGGTGAAGGCTGCTATATCTATGATGTAGACGGTAATAAATTCATAGATTTTATGTGTGCATTGGGTCCAATAACAGTAGGTTACAATGATCCTGAAGTAAATGCTGCTGTTATATCACAGGTTAATAAGTTCGCCAGCGGTTCTTTGCAGTCAGAACTTGAAGTTGAACTTGCTGAAAAGCTTTGTGAGATCATACCGTGTGCTGAAATGGTGCGCTTTGTTAAGAACGGCGGAGATGCAACTACAGCAGCGGTCCGTCTTGCCAGAGCATATACCGGCAGAGATATCATTCTTATGTCCGGTTATCACGGAATGCATGACTGGTCTATCGGTGCATCGCAGAATAATAAGGGTGTACCGGAAGCAGTATGCAATCTTACCATTAATTTCACATATAACGATTTGGAAGATCTTGAGAACAAACTTAAAGCAAATGATGTGGCAGCTGTAATTCTCGAACCCATTCAGAGTAACGGCCCCAAGGAAGGATATCTTAATGGCGTAAAGGAATTAGCTCATAAATATGGAGCAATTCTGATATTTGACGAAGTAGTATCCGGCTTTCATTACGCGCTTGGCGGTGCGCAGGAAGTGTTTGGTGTTTCTCCTGACCTTGTCGCATTTGGTAAGGGAATGGCTAACGGGTACCCCATCTCAGCTGTTGCAGGAAGAAAGGATCTTCTTGAGCAGATTGAACAGGGTGTTTTTGTATCTACTACTTTCGGTGGTGACAGCATAGCTATGGCAGCAGCGCTTGCAACACTTAAGATCCTTTCAAAGCCCGGATTCTATGACCATATCAATAAGATCGGAACAATGATAAGAGACGGTATCCAGGAAAGGATCGATAAGTACGATCTTAACGATATCCTTTCTGTCAGCGGTATGCCCGCACATTGCGGTCTTGCTTTTGAGGACTATGGTTCATTGTCTTATCTTGATATCCAGTCTGTATATTCGCAGACAATGATTCAGAATGGAATTCTTGTTTTTGCAATATATTTCCTGAATTCCCATCATACAGAAGCAGAAGCCAAAGCTTATCTTGATGCGACAGATAAAGCATTTGCACTGATCCGTCAGGCCGTTGATAAAGATTCGGTTGAAGGTATTCTCATTGGCGGAAAAGTGGATCCTGTCTTTAAGAGAAATATTAAATAACATTTTTGAATTAATTTACTGGCTGGGAGTAATAGATTTGTTTCACATATTTGACAAGATAAATAATGGTGGTATCTACGTAATCGCAGAGATGAGTGCTAATCATGGCGGAAGTCTTGATACGGCACTTCAGATAGTGCGTGAAGCTGCGAAGGCCGGTGCCGATTGCGTTAAGATCCAGACCTATACGGCAGATAGTATTACCATCGATTGTGATAACGAATACTTTAAGATAAAAGGCGGTCTTTGGGACGGTTATAAACTCCACGATCTTTATAAAGAAGCCGGAACCCCATATGAATGGCATAAGGCTATTAAAGATGAATGTGAGAAGTGCGGAGTGGATTTCCTCTCGACACCTTTTGATCCCGATGCTGTTGATTTCCTTGAAGATCTCGGTGTCGAAGCCTATAAAATTGCAAGCTTCGAACTAAATGATGTTCCTTTGATCGAATATGCGGCTTCTAAAGGCAAGCCTATGATAATGTCATGCGGAATGGCATCGCCTGAAGATATTCAAGATGCTGTAGATGCCTGCAGAAGAGCAGGTAATGATAAGATCGTTCTTCTGAAATGCTGCAGCGAGTATCCGGCTAACTGGGAAGACATGCATCTTGGAAACATTCCTGATATGAAGAAAAGATTCGGTGTTCCGGTTGGTCTGTCTGATCACAGCTTCGGAAGTATCGGAGCTGTAGTTGCTGTCTCTCTTGGTGCACGTGTAATAGAAAAGCATGTAAAGATCGATGGAGTTGAAAGTGCTGACAGTGCGTTTAGCATGACTATGGACGAGTTTGCAAATATGGTTCAGGATGCAAACAATGCACTTGCCATTGCAAAAGGTCCGGACTATTCACTTTCTAAGAAAGAACAGGAATCAACGGTTTTCAGACGCAGTCTTTTCGCTGTAAAAGATATTAATCCGGGTGATGAGATCACAGCTGAAAACGTAAGAAGCATAAGACCCGGTAATGGAATAAGGCCTAAGTATCTTAAGCAGATGATCGGTAAAAAAGCCAAGTCTGCATTAAAGTTCGGACAGCCTGTTACGCAGGAATTCCTGGACGAGTTAGAGTGACATCATGGCTAAAGATATAGATGTGATCGAGTCTGACAGACTGACTTTCCGCGGGATAACAGAAAAGGATGCTGAACTTATTGTTGAGTGGCGTTCTGATCCTGATGTATACCGCTATTTCAAAGATCCTCACAAGATCAGTCTTGAAGAGCATCTTAACTGGTACAAGAATTCATATCTTAATAATGATTCAAGATATGACTGGATGTGTATCGAGAGTGATTCGGGCGAGAGAATAGGCATATTCGGTATTGTCATTGATGGTGACACGGCAGAAGTTAATTATCTGCTTTCACCCAATGCACAGCATAAGGGATATGCGACAGAAGGCGTTATGAGTCTTGCCGGTTATTCCGTTGCTAAGTGGTCTGTTAAGAAATTTATAGCAGAAATCTATAAAGATAATGCGCCTTCTATAGCTCTGGCAGAAAGACTCGGATTCAGTCAGATTGGAACAAATGGACCGTTTACGATTTACGGATTTGAGGTTTGATAAGTGATACTGATCAGGGCAGATGCAAATGAGAAGACCGGTTCCGGACACGTTATGCGCTGTCTGTCGATCGCATCTGCTTTTAAAGCTAAAGGAGAGACAGTAATCTTTGTTGCTGCTGATAACAAATCTTATGATCTTGTAACTTCAAAAGGTTTTGATTGTGAAATCCTTGATGCTGACTTTTCCGATATGGATGGAGAGCTCAATAAACTCACTTCCATAATCTCTTTATATAATCCTTCGTTGTTTATTGTTGACAGTTATTTCGTAACGGAACGGTATTTTGCTGAGTTGGGTAAAAATATAAAGACAGTCTATATTGATGATCTGAATTTTAAGGTTTGGGATGTGGATTACCTTATCAACTACAATATTTTTTCTTCTGAATATGATTATTCTGGATACAAGTCCACTAAGACAAAACTTCTGCTGACACCTGAGTATGCTCCGCTTCGTGATGAGTTCAGAAATCTTCCTCCACATGACATTAAGGATAATGTTACAGATGTTCTTGTTTCTGCCGGTGGTTCTGATCCAGCACGTATATCAGAAAGGATTATTAATGAGATATGTCCGATGATGCCGGACATTAGATTCCATTTCATAATAGGTGCATTGAATCCCAGAATAGATGTTCTGAAAAAGCTTGAAAGAGATAATGTGATCCTTCACATAAATGAACAGCATATTGCTGATCTTATGAGGAAATGCGATATAGCAGTTTCAGCTTCAGGCTCAACTCTTTATGAACTCTGTGCTTGCGGTGTTCCGACTATTGTTTTCACATTGGCTGATAACCAGATACCCGCGGCTGATATGTTTGATAAGACGGGTATTATGTTAAACAGTGGAGATTGCAGGTTTGACGAGAAGTTCATTTTAAATCTTGAATCATGTATCAGAAAACTTATTCCTGATACTGATATCAGAAACAAGATGTCTTATAACATGCAGCATCTTGTTGACGGAAGAGGAGCAGAAAGACTGGCAGAACGATTATTAAGTTAATGCTATAATCAATAATTATTTAGGAATAACAAGAGAATAATGAATAGCAGTTCGAAGCAGTTGAATTTCAATCTTACAGATATCGGCAAGAAAACTAAAAAGGCAGTCGATATTATTTTTGTAATTGCGGTCTTTTTGTTTATTGCAAGTTATGCATGC
>ONTX01000272.1 GCA_900320825.1 uncultured Lachnospiraceae bacterium
TGCTCGAGTCTGTTCTGGATAGCGCCGAGATCAGATCTCATCTTGCTGACCTTCGTCATAGCACTCTTAACCTTGTCGATAGTTTCAGTTGCATCTTCATAAGAAGTTACAGAAAGTGCAGTGAGGCCGATTCCTGAAGCACTCATTGAAGAGATGCTGATGGATATGGTCTGATCAAGAGAATTCTCGGTTCCGACCTGAAGCTTCTTGCCGGTGAATGATCCGTCGAGAAGGCTCTGCTCATTGAATGTGGTGGTTGTAGCGACACGGCTGATCTCTGCTGTAAGAGCATTAATCTCAGACTGGATGTACTGTCTGTCAACAGTCATGTTGGTGTCGTTAGCAGCCTGAACTGCAAGCTCGTTCATTCTCTGAAGCATGTCGTGTACTTCGTTGAGTGCACCTTCAGCGGTCTGTACTGCGGAAATACCGTCCTGTGCGTTGGTGGAAGCCTGGGTAAGACCTCTTACCTGTCTTCTCATCTTCTCGGATATTGCGAGACCTGCTGCGTTATCGCCTGCACGGTTGATCTTGTATCCTGAAGATAACTTCTCAGTGCTCTTTGCAAGAGTGGACTGAGTAAGACCAAGCATTCTGTTAGAGTTCATTGCTGTAAGATTGTGTTGTACTACCATAATATTTTCCTCCTTGAAAATGTGTGATGCCGCTTCCCTGCGGCTGTTATTATGTTTGTGTTCAGGCTTTTGACCGGTTCGGATCCGCGCTCATCCGAGCTGTCCTGTTGCCTTACACTAATTATATCGGATGACCCCCAAAAAAGTTAACCCCTTTTTTAAAAAAAATTTTAAAAAAATTCTAAACTCGCTAAAACGCCCGAAAATACGCGATTTTTTAAAGAAAAAAGGCGGAAGACCATAAGTCTTCCGCCTTTGAGATCCGGTTTAATATTATCCGAGGAGGCTGAGTACGCCCTGGTTGGACTGGTTAGCCTGAGCAAGCATTGCCTGACCTGCCTGCTGGAGGATATTCTGGTTGGAGAATCTAACCATCTCAGTAGCCATATCGGTATCACGGATACGGGACTCAGCTGCTGTGGTATTCTCAGCGACGTTGTCAAGGTTAGCGATGGTGTGCTCGAGTCTGTTCTGAACAGCACCGAGATCAGATCTCATCTCACTTACCTGTCTCATAGCGCTCTTAATGCTGTCGATAGCAGAAGTTGCTCCTGAGTGTGTAGTTACATCAAGGCTGCCTACACCGATTCCGGTTGCACTCATTGCAGAGATGCTGATGGTGATGGTCTGCTCGCCGTCTGCGTTCTCGGTACCAACCTGAAGCTGTTTTCCGACGAATGATCCATCAAGCAGGCACTGCTCGTTGAATGTGGTGGTTGTAGCAACACGGCTAATCTCAGTTGTAAGAGCGTTGATCTCAGACTGGATGTAGTTTCTGTCAACAGTCATGTTGGTATCGTTAGCAGCCTGAACTGCAAGCTCGTTCATTCTCTGCAGCATATCGTGTACTTCGTTGAGTGCACCTTCAGCGGTCTGTACTGCTGAGATACCGTCCTGAGCGTTGGTGGAAGCCTGGTTAAGACCTCTTACCTGTCTTCTCATCTTCTCTGATATTGCAAGACCTGCTGCGTTATCTGCTGCACGATTTATCTTATAACCTGAAGAAAGTTTCTCGGTTGACTTTGCAAGGCTGTTTGTTGTAAGACCGAGCATTCTGTTTGAGTTCATTGCTGTAAGATTGTGCTGTACTACCATAATAATATCCTCCTTGAGTGTGCCCAGGCCCCTTTTTGACCCGGCATTTACTTAGTTAACTTTTCCATGTTTGGCGGTTTGTTTCTCGCCTACACTCAATATATCGGACACAATGACAAATAATTAACCTTTTTTTCATAAATTTTTAAAAAAAGAGCAAAAACCTTGTATTTTCCGTGGTTTTTGCTCTTTTTGGCAATTATTTTTTTGAATCAAAGAAGAGTGCTCCGGAATCTCCCGTGCCGCGCTGTGATTCGAAGTAGCTGTATGCGGCGTTCAGTGAATTTCTTCCTTTTCCTATCTCATCCCTGGTCGCCTTGAAGAATTTCTCCATGAGTTTTTTGTTCTCGGCTTCCTGGGACTGGAGCATCACGCTCTTGTCCGTTACCTGTCTGATCAGGTTCTGAAGTCTTTTGATCCTTGAAGCATTTTCCTCTTTGTTTTCCTTAAGAGAATCGGCAACCCTTGCGTAGAGTGCTTCAAATCCTTCATCCAGGGAGTTCAGTTCATCAATGAGTTTTCCTTTTTCTTCAATATAAGAATCGAATTTTTCGAAATCGGGTAATTCGCCGTCTATATCGAATATGTTTCTCTGTTTGAGATTGAACTCACCGATCTTCTCAAGGACCGCCAGCTTTTTTTCAAGAGATTCTTCCAGCAGCTGCAGGTAATCTTCCATTCACCGTCTCCTATCACTTTCTCCAGGTTATGCCGTTCATCCTCATTACTTCCTTCCAGGTGTCTCTTACGGAATGAAGATGGGTATTTACTTCCTGAAGGATCTCCGGATCTTTTTTGATATTTGCTTCGATCAGTCTCTGGGAAAGATACGAATAAATATTTTCAAAATCCTGAGCAACGGCGTACTTCATATCAAGAGTCTGTCTCAGATAATCGATTATGTGCTCTGCCTTGAGGATGTTGGTGTTTGCCTTGGCAAGATCCTTCTCCTCGATGGCACCCAGAGCAATATTGATGAACTTGATGCATCCGTCGTAAAGCATCAGAGTAAGCTCTGCGGGTGATGAAGTCATTACTTTATTATTGGAATATTGCTGATAGGCGTTAGGTAAAGCCATACCGGGATGTTCTCCTTGAATCGATTAATTAATTGCTGCTCACTCCGAGAAGTCCGGAAAGAGCGTTGGTCTTGCTCTGAAGATTTGCCATAGCTTTTTCCATGGCTGAGAACTTCCTGTAAAGGCTGTCCTCATAATCATTGGCTTTCTCTTCAAGAGTAGCGATGGTCTTCTTGTATCCGTCGTAATCACTCTTCATCTTCTTGTCATCGTAGAAGTTTCCGAAGGATCTGTATCCGTCAACGGACTTGGATACGTTCGACAGTTTGCTGTAAAGATCCTGTGAGAGCCTTGTGAAGAATTCCTGAACCTTGGCAGGATCCGAAGCTATCAATGCCGAAAGCTTATCAGCCTTGGTGCTTGAGGTAGGATCATCTTCGTCTCCGTCAATATGAAGAGCATGCTTCTCGTCATCTGCAGTATCGAAATAGCTTCCTGTTCCGATTCCGAAATCCGACAGATACATGGTCTTGCCGCCGATCTCAATTCCCGAGCTCATAACACCTGTGAAGATGTTCCTGAGATTAAGGAGATTGGTATCTCTTCTCAAAAGGGAATCCTTGATCTTATTCTCGTATTTTTCAACCTCATCCTCGCTGAGAGCTTCCTTCTGCTCGTCAGTGAGCATGGTATACTTTCTTGCGGACTCGGCATTGTAATACTTGTCGATCTGGTTGATCACCTTGTTGTACTGGGTGATCATATCTTTGATCATACCATAGATTCCGCTGGTATCGGTCTGTGTGGTAAGGGTTACTTCCTTATCTCCTGTCTCCTCAAGAGCGGTAATGGTAAGATTGTTGATCTTAAAAGTGTTGCTGTCGCTGGTGAACTTCGCATTGTTGAGATAGATCACCGCATCAGATCCGTCGATCTTGGTAGCGAACTTGCTCTGGTCGAAGTTCTCATCCTGCATCTGAGCCTTAGTAGCGGTTGCAAGTCCCAGAGCCGAAAGAGCACCGTTGGAATCGGTAAGGGTGAAATCCTTGGAAGCTCCGGTTGACTTGGAACTTACGAAGATCCTCTGTGTATTCTCGTCAAAAGAAGCATTAAGTCCTGCTTTCTTAAGAGAAGAAAGAACATCGGAAATTGTTGTATTCTCATCAACAGCGAGAGTTTCCTTAACTTTTCCGCCGATATTGATGCTGATAGTATCGGTCTTGCCGTCACCATATCCGAGCTCTGAGAGTTTGGTTGATGCGGTATAGCTCTTGTCAGTGGATGCTCCGTTAAGATCCGCGCCGGTAAGGTATGCGGTCTTAGCAAGCTTTTCAACCTTAAGCTTCTGGGTGGCATCAACAGCACCTTCACCGGTCACAACACTTGCAACAGATGATGAAGAAACACTGGTGGTCTTCTTGGAGAAGGCCGATCCGAATCTCATCTTGGCAATGTATGTCTGCTGAAGAGCCTTGATATTGGTGTTGATCTCTTTCCAGAGATCCTGCTTCCACTCAAGCTTTTTCTGGTCGCCTTCTGCATTGGTGACCTTCTGTCTCTTATTGCTTACGAGGGCCTCTATGACGGAATCGGTATCGAGTCCGGATATAAGACCGCTCATTCTGATCTTATCTGACATAGCTTCCCTCCTTATCTCTGTTCGTTAACGAAAAGTCCGGCAAGCTCCCATACCTTTGCTATCATGTCAAGTGTCTTCTCGGGAGGAAGCTCCTTGATGACTTCTTTCGTCTCTTTATCGACTATCTTGATGGTTACTCTGTTGGTCTCTTCATGGAATCCGAAAACAGCCTCGGAATTTTCCATCTGTGCACCGTTGATCTTCTCAACAGCTTTCTTCATCTGCTCCTTGGTGGCCTGCTGATTCTCTTCATTTCTGTTTTCGGAATCGTCGGCACCGTTTTTGGAATTTGCAGAATCGACAACAGCAATATCCTCCAAAGTTGCCTTTGCAGGATTAAGTTCAGCTGCTACGTCCGGTGCTTTTTCGGAAGGAGTTACGGGCTTGGGTGCAGGAGCATAAGTCTGTGCCTGAAGTCCCATTACTGTGCTGATAGGTTCTATTGACATTTTGATCACCTCCATGTGATATTTCGGATGTTTTCCTTTACATCCTTAGGGTTTATTGTTTCAAAAACTTAATATCTTTCTCCGGGCATCTTCACAGCGCTGGAGATACTTTTCTAATTGCTTTATCGGATACTCTTTTCCTAATATTAACCCTTTTTTCAAAAAAAATGTCAGAAAATTATAAATAACATATGTTTTGCGTTGCTTTATATCAATACGGCTGGATATGCTCCGTTACCAGTTTGTCTACAAACCTTTCCGTCAGCTCATAGACAAGGACATCCGGCTGGTAGATCTCGGGAAGGTCGTTCTGCCAGAGTTCATGGGGCACCATGCTGATCTCGCTGAACTGTTCACCAAGAAAATAACGCATGATATTGCAGAAGGAATCCCTGTAGATAAGTACTTTTCTGGGATCTGCTCCCGGATTTCTGTACATAAGGGCACCGTTCACATCATCGGATACCATCTCCATACCCTCAACCGGATAACCTGCAAAGGCATAGTCCACATCGTCAACGGATTCAACGGATCCCAGGTTCATCAGCATGAGAAGATCTCCTGTCTTGGTGTTCCTGATGGTCTTCTCTTTTTCTTCAGCGGGAGGAATATCAATTCCAAGTTCCTCAAGGAGGGCTCTTGCTCCTATATAGCCACCCAGGTAATTCCAGTGGGTATCCAGATGATAATACAGAGGCTCATCGGGATGGGCGGTCTTGTACTCTGACAGATCCTCATACGCCCATACCACTCTGATGTCCGTGTTTTCCCTGAGGTATTCCACCAGCTGGTCCGTATTGCAGGTCTCGCTGACTCTGGACGAATTATAATAGCCGGGCATGTACTCGCTGTACATCCTCTCCTTATTGGGAGCTATGAAAAGAACGAATTCCATTCCGTGCTCGTCGCACCACTCCTTGGTGTTCATAAGGCTCTTAGCGGCAAACTTAAGCTCCATCTCGGAGAACTGTGCCCTGCCCTTGTACTGGGCGATATTGATACCGTCGTTGCTGGCTTCGGATTTATAGAAAAGCCAGTCATCCTTGCCCACTATACTAAAGCCCGTACCTTCCTTCAGGACCTGATAGCTGAAACGGCCGTTCAGCATGATCATCTTGTTTCTGAAAGGATAGTTGTCATTGTAATAATTCTCATACTGGAGGGGATAGGAAGAAACTGTCTCAAGGGAAAAGACCGGTTTTTCCGTCATATATCTGTTCTCATAATTGGCACTGTCCAGCATGGGACCCCAGAAATGGTAAAAAACGGGAAGTCCCAGGATAAAGCCCCAGAACGATATATGGACTAAAATAAGCCTGATATTCAGTTTTCCGCTTCTTTTTTCTGCCATATTTTTTATCAGAACCTGAAATAAATAAACGGATTATATGTATTGCTGGCAAGGAGTATGATGCAGATAAGGAACACAAGAGCGCACCATACGTACTGTACGAAGGGATTTTTCACTATCTTTTTTACTGCGGGAACCTTCTCGGGAATGAGCTGGATAATACCCGCACCCAGGATTCCCAGGATCATTGCGATAAGGCACCTGTGAGATACCAGTTCTCCGAAGGAATAATACCTGTCCAGGCCGGGAGTGAACATCCTGCCCACGATCATGAAGGCATTTTTAAGTCCCTCCACACGGAAGAATACCCATCCGAGATTTACAACGAAGAAAGCGTAGATCCATGCAAGGGGCTTGCACTTTTCCAGGATCTTTGAAAATCCCAGTTTTTCGATAACTCTGAAGATTCCGTGGTAGATTCCCCAGAAAATAAATGTAAAGCCGGCACCGTGCCAGAATCCCGTAAGGAAAAATACAATCATAAGGTTGACGTAGGAACGGACCTTTCCCTTCCTGTTTCCGCCAAGGGGAATGTAGAGATATTCCCTGAACCAGGTTCCGAGAGAAATGTGCCATCTCCTCCAAAATTCCGTGATGGACTTGGACATGTATGGGTAGTTGAAGTTTTCAAGGAAATCAAAGCCGAACATTTTCCCGAGGCCTATGGCCATGTCCGAATATCCGGAAAAATCGTAATAGATCTGCAGGGTATAGAGGATCGATGCGATCCAGACGGTCTGTGCCGACATGACCGAAAGATCAAGACCATAGATGTGGTCCGCCGTCTCAGCCACGATATTTGCGATAATGACCTTTTTTCCAAGGCCTAAGATAAAGCGTCTGATACCCTCTGTGGACTTTTCGATGGTAACCACCCTGTTTTCAAGCTGTTCGTTGATATCCTCGTATCTTACGATGGGGCCTGCGATGAGCTGGGGGAAGAAGGAAATGTAAAGTCCCAGGTTGATGATGTTTTTCTGGACAGGGAATTTACCCCTGTAGAGGTCGATGATATAAGACATTATCTGGAAGGTGAAAAACGAGATACCTATGGGAAGCGGAATCCCGAAGGTGGGCACGGGAATGTGAAGATATACGTTCATCACAACCGTTGCATATGAAAAATACTTGAAAAATCCCAGAAGTCCCAGGTTGAAGATGAGATCAAGAACAAGGATAAGCTTTGCTTTATCCCTGCATTTGTCCATTATGATACCGGCAAAATAGTTAACGATAACCGAAAGCAGCATAAGGAGTACATAAACAGGTTCTCCCCATGCATAGAAGAAAAGACTCGCAAGAAGCAGAAATACATTAACGTATTTATTTTTATGAAGTATCCTGCTGCCGATAAATACCACCGGCAAAAAAGCAGTTATAAA
>ONTX01000242.1 GCA_900320825.1 uncultured Lachnospiraceae bacterium
CATCTCTATATCTTTTCCCCTAAAAATCAAAAGACCCAACATGGTCCGCATCGTTGAGAGGCGTGTTGGGTTCTGTTACAAATATTATATGTCGTCATTTCAAAAAGGCAATAATTAGCCAATTCATTTTTCACGCAGCGATTAGTTTTGAATATGCTTTCAAACGTTTATTTAAATCCTTAGTATTTTTAATTTTATCAAATTCAACATTAACCTGAACAGAATTGTTACTATCAGCGCCCATAAATACGATATACTCCCTAATATCAGTTTTGTTTATATTTAAGCACTCCGAAGTCAGTCCTTTCAGAATAAAATCGGTTGACACTCCAAACAACTCGCTCAGATCGCACAAATGCTGGAGGTCAGGCAGTGTCTTTCCTGTCATCCACTTATTTACTGCCTGAGGAGAAACCATAAGCCTACCAGCCATTTCAGCTTCATTGAGATTAGAAGAATCCCGCAAACAACGCAAACGCTCTGCAAGCTGTTTATAATCAATTGTTTTAAAAAAACTCATCTGTACGCCCTCCTCTTCATTCATGATTAAAAGAAATAAACGTATTGAATGATTTGTTATTCTTCGTTCTTTAATAGATAATTGTTATTGACAACCTTCATGGATAAATCTGTGCTTATTCTATCACAAAATACCGGCTCAGTCGGACGAATGACAATCCCTTCCTTCTTTCCTCCTCCGGGGTATTCACCATCTGCCCTCTTTAGAAGATCATCAACTGTAGGATATTTTGATGGTAGATCTGTGCCAACTTCTTCAACAGGTACCATCCGTAATCCAAATATATCACATATTTCCTGCATTCTTTTGAGTCCGACTCTTTTTCCTTCTATTCGGACATTAAAAACATACCACTCCGGACGAGTCAGTTTTAACCTGTTTTTCTGTATCCCCGGCGCACATAATTCCCCTTGAATAGTCAAAATCCTGATATCATTCTTTGCGCAATATTTCCGAACCTTATTTTCAATATCTTCTCTCTTTACCAGGTCATAAAAAGCACTCTTTCCATCATCCTTATATTCATAATTATGTCCGGTTACATGAAAGCCATCTTCGTCCAAGGAAACAGAATGGGAAGACCCGTCCATCTTGGTACTAATATAATACTCAAGTCCCGCAAAATCATTGATCAGTTCCGGTTCGGCTTGAACTCTTGTTTCATCGGTATGAGGGACATCCAAAGGAAGAGTTCCGATTACAGTTCCCCCTGTAGTTATCTTCTCCTCAATCTCCCATTTTCTGACTCCTATTATATCAGAAACATCCTTTCCAATTTCGTCAATATCGGTTAATTCTGGAAATTGGTCTATTGGTAACAATAGCCCTTGAGAAAGTTTTTCGCGAAATCTCATAGTACGCAATCTGAATCCTTCACCCAAAACATCCGACTTGCGGTAGCTGGATGCTCGAAGAAATTCAAACTCCTTACGAATTGGCAAAAAGCTATCAATTTCAAAATATACCGCAAGATCGTTTGGTTGAAACTTATCCTTATTTACAACACACTGCCAGCCAAGAACGTAAGCTAATTCTATTCTATCTGCCCCTTCAATCGGCTCAATCTTCCATATTCTCTGTATACTTGCTAATTTCCTCATAAAATCCCATCTCCTATGATTCGTCTATTATGAGTAATATTTTAGCATCTCAAATACTGAATAATCAAACAACCTGTGGTTTAGTTTGCACCTATTATCTATTTAATGCACCTGCACTATCTGCTCAAACAGACAAATTTCCTCTGCTGTTATCTGTTTATCCATATGGTGATGACCAAAAAACCACTTTTTATATGTCAGTTTCTCCTTTATTTCCTGAAGGTAATGTGTCAAAATATCCTGACTATAATAACTGTCTCCAATGAGTGCTGTTGTACTAGCAGATGTACAGTGAGTCAGCACATAATCAACCTTCCAGTTTACTTTCTCAAGGTTCTGCCGGCCTTCTTCCATTTCAGACACTGATGGAAGTTCTCTGTCCCACCAGCTTTTCTTATTAATGCGGAATAACTTGGTATAATCCCTATTCCATCTTTTTATCTTTGGATCACCCGGTTCAAGGATTCCATCCTTTATATCATGGGAGCTTGCTCCACCAAATGTAAATACCTTCAAGCCCTCTATGTCATAGACCTGACCTCTCATCAGATGAATAACCGTCGGACGTACCTTATGTACCATACCTCCATGCCATTCTTCCACCTTCATGGCATCCAACCTGTCGTGATTTTCGTGATTACCATCTATAAACAAGGTTGTAAATGATTTGCTCTCCAGCCAGTCAAGCCAGTTTTTCTCATACCTTGACTCACCCTTATAATCCCAGACCAAACCAAAATCCCCGAGGATTATCGCATAATCATCCTTAGTCATTTCTCTCTGTTCATAAAACGCATCCTTACTGAATCTTCTTAAATCGCCGTGTGTATCACCCGTTATAAAAATCATAATATGTCTTTTGTTTCTCCCTATCTTTTTTCTATATCTCTGTCCATCGTTTCTCTATGAATACTTTACCTCATGTTCCGCTCAATATTCTTTACACAGCATCCTTAATTATGTTATATATTGCTCTACCTTCATCGCGTCCGAAGCTATGCATGGCACCTGTATAAACCTTTCTTTTGCCCCTCTCTTTTATGTTAATAACAAAATCACAGATATCGCTTGTTTTATCTCGATATGGCGTGTCTATCAGTGCATTTCCGATGCTTTTCCGTATAAGTTCTCTTTCCCTATATTGTGCAGAAATCTTATCAAGGCTCACCTGTTTGCTTCTTTCTGAGATAATCGAACGCCTTTTGTGATCTTCAAGTCCACTAAAGCTCACCAATGCTTTTTCTATATTTTCGGCTTTTATAACTTTAAAATCATCGACACCTATTGCCTTAAAATAATCAATAACCGCCCGAAAGCCTTTATCCTTGCTTATTATTGCGACCTCTTTCTCTCCGCTTTTATATATTTCCCCCACAGCAACTGCAATGTACTTATCAAGAAAATCCCGACCGCTATTCAGCAGTTTAATTGCTTTGAACTGACATCCTGACATTTCGATATCATCAATATATTCTTTTCGAATCTGCTCACAAGACCGTGAGTAAAATATTTCCAATATATCTGTGGGCTTTAGCATATCAACACCAAGAAGCCCATAACTAAACACGTTTTCGAAATCAACAAGAATAACTGCCACTTATCATCACCCTTTTCAAGTAAAAATAGCGTCTCTTAACATATTACATCCAATAAGATCTCTGACGCAATCAACTTATAGTTTAAGATTATAATTAAATCCTTTTTGTTCATAATAAATGTATGCTGATTAGTAGATA
>ONTX01000248.1 GCA_900320825.1 uncultured Lachnospiraceae bacterium
AGCGACGGTTGAAGGTGATATCCACGACATCGGAAAGAACCTTGTTGCCATGATGCTTTCCAATTACGGTTTTAAGGTTCATGATCTCGGTAAGGATATAAAAGCGGAAGATATCATTGCCGAGGCTGTTAAAACAGATTCGAAGATCATTTGTCTTTCAGCTCTTATGACTACAACCATGATTCATATGAAGGAAGTTGTTGAGATAAAAAAAGCTCAGGGACTTGATATAAAGGTTATGATCGGCGGTGCATGCGTTACCGAAGATTACGCAACAGAGATCGGAGCCGATGCATATTCCAAAGATGCTGCCGATGCGGTAGTTGTAGCCAAAAAATTACTTGGTATCAAAGCATGATTATTTACGGAGGTGCTTTTAGTGATAGGTGCAGATGCAATTGTTAAATGTCTTGAGATAGAAGGGGTTAAGAACGTCTACGGTTATCCGGGCGTTGCAATATGTCCTTTTTATAACTCCATACTTAATTCGGATATTAGGACCATACTTGTAAGAACTGAACAGAATGCCGCACATATGGCCAGCGGCGAGGCAAGGATCAGCGGAAAACCCGGTGTCTGCGCCGTTACCAGCGGCCCGGGTGCTACAAATGTAATTACCGGTATTGCAACTGCTTTTGCGGATTCAATCCCCATGGTAATAATAACCGGACAGGTTAATTCAGAACTTCTCGGTTCCGATGTGTTCCAGGAAGCTGATATTACAGGTGCTGTAGAATCCTTTGTTAAATATTCATATCTTGTAAAGGACGCACAGGATCTTCCCAGGATAATAAAGGAAGCTTTTTATATCGCATCTACCGGAAGAAAAGGACCTGTTCTTATTGATATTCCCATTGATATACAAAACCAGCCTCTCAAGAATTTCCATTATCCCGAAGAGGTTAATCTCAGGACTTATAAGCCTACCGTTAAAGGTAATGCGGCACAGATAAAGAAAGTCATCAAAGAGTTAAACGGTGCAAAAAAACCTATTATCTGTGCGGGCGGCGGCGTTTTCCTTTCAAATGCGGATGATGAACTTCAGAAATTTGCGGAAGAGAAGAATATCCCCGTTGTATCTACCATGATGGGTATAGGAGTTCTTCCTACAGCACACCCTCTTTATTTCGGAATGGTTGGAAATAACGGAAAGCCCTATGCCAATAAGGCCATGAATGATGCGGATGTTATTATCATGATCGGTGCCAGGGTTGCGGACAGAGCTGTTAACAGACCCGAACTTATCAGTAAAGGAAACAAGACTCTCATTCATATGGATGTTGACCCTGCCGAGATAGGAAAGAATGCATATTCAACAATTCCTCTTGTAGGAGATGCGGAGAGTATCCTTGAGGAACTTACTGCTTCGGAGATAGATGCAGATTATTCGGCCTGGGTAAAGGAACTTACAAAAGAGAGAAATTCCTTCAAGCCCGCAAGAAAGCCTTCTTCCAAATATGTGGATCCCGCTGAGTTCGTAAAGCAGCTTACCACTGATATGATCGACGGAAGCATTTATGTGGCGGATGTGGGTCAGAATCAGATCTGGTCCTGTGCAAATATCGTTATAGGAAAAGGCAGGATGCTTACCAGCGGCGGAATGGGTACCATGGGTTATGCCATTCCCGCAGCCCTGGGAGCTAAAGTTGCCGCTCCTAAAAGACAGACTGTTGCAGTATGCGGAGACGGCGGATTCCAGATGTCCATGTGTGAACTTGCAACCTTCGTCCAGCATAATGTTCAGGCTAAGATCGTAGTTCTGAGAAACGGATATCTTGGAATGGTTCGCGAATACCAGCACTATACATATGATGATGCATATTCAATGGTTAAGCTTGACGGAGATCCCGATCTTTCTCATATTGCTGAAGCTTACGGTTTTGATTACTTAAGACTCGACAATATGAAGGATTCAAAAGCTGTGATCAAAAAGTTTTTAAATGATAAGAAAAATGTACTTCTTGAGTGTATCGTAGATCCCAAAGATGTTGTAAAGCCGGAATAAACGAGGTGAATCATGAAAGATAAGAGAATATATTCCGTTAATGTAGAAAACAGGGCCGGTGTCTTAAGTAAAGTAAGCGGTCTCTTTTCCAGAAGAAATTTTAATATCGATTCCCTTGCCGTTGGTGAAACCGATGATCCCACCGTTTCATCCATGACCATCGTTTCATCCGGTGATGAGAGGACTCTTGAGCAGATTGAAAAGCAGCTCAACAAAAAACTTGATGTCATCAAAGTCAAGACCTTCTCTGAATCCCAGTGTGTTTCCAGGGAACTTATGCTGATGAAGATCAAGTACAACAAGAATAACCGTGCCGAGATCATGGAGATCTGTGAAGTCATGAAAGCGGAGATCGTGGATATGAGTCTTCATTATATGATGATCCAGATCTGCGCATCTCCCGAAAAGATAAGACTTCTGCTTGAAATGTTCAGATCTGTATCCATCGTTGAAGTGGCCCGTACCGGCACTCTTGCTCTTGCAAAATGTTCGGAAAACGAACAGAATTAAAAATCATATAAATATATTGTGTAAATCGCCCAAAGAAATATGTTTTTCTTTGGGCGATTTGTTTATTAGTTGCATTGTTTAAGGTTTTTTACCGTACTATAGTTTGTATGAAATAAAAAAACGACCACATTATGGAGGGTAAAATGAAAAAGAGATCTATTATCGCTCTTATCGGAGCAATGGTAATGATGATGACCGCTTGCGGTAATTCAGCTGTTGAAACTACCGTTTCAAACGAAGTGGAAACCGTAGCAGAAGAGGCTGCCGAAACAGTTGAAGAAAAAACAGAAGAAGCTGTTGAGGATGTTGTTGATAAGCCTGACTTTACCGGTACCTTTACAGAGCCTGTAGCAGGAAGATGCACTATTGACATCGAACATCTTGACGGAGATGATCATAAGGTTGTTGCTCGTTGGGCGGGAAGCGCATTCGAGTCATACAACTGGGAAATGACCGCAACTTATTATGAGTCAACCGGTCTTCTTGAATATACCGGTGCTAAGTTCTATGTTCGTACATATACCGATGAAGAGAATTACACTGATGATGTTAAGTACACTGACGGTGCAGGTGAGTTCTGGTTCGAAGAGGACGGAACCCTCGGCTGGAGAAGTGCTAACAGTGACGTTGACGGAATTGACGGAACCACTTTCTTTGAGAGAGTTGAGTATTATCCCGGTCTTGCAAATCCCTGGACTGAGGTAGATGATGCCCAGGCTGCTGCTGACGGTGCAGGTGTGGGTTACTTTATGGTTCCCGAAAACAAGGAATATAACGGCGATGTTTTCCACATCACTGAGTATGATTATATGGAGCATCTTGCACAGGCTTCAGGTCTTGTGGGATCTGCAGAGCTTGTTATACGTAAGGGTCTCAACCAGGATACCGATGATGTTTCCGGAGATTACAATGATTATAAGTATAACTGGTCATTTGAATCAGCTGACGGATTTACCATCAACTGCTTCGGTAATGTAGAAGGCAAGACCATCAAGGCTATCTGGATCTCCAATAATTTTGCTTACAGCGTTAATGTTTTCGGTAACGGCGATGATTCCGAAACTTACGGACTCAGTGACGAGACCATGAAGATAATCGTTGAACTTATCCAGTAATCATCAGATTAATATGATCCTAAGGCTGTCTGCTTTGCGGGCAGCCTTTTTGCATGGTTTTACACCGTTTTTTAAGCGAAATTCATTTTAATAAGAAATAATTACCATTGATAATTGACATTGATACTTTAATTGTTTAAAGTATATAAAGTTGATTTTTACAGTATTTACAGGTGGTTTTTATGCAAAAGGTAGTTTTACAGCTTCTTGCCGATAACAATTCAGGTGTTCTCAGCCGTATTTCAGGTCTTTTTTCGAGAAGAGGTTACAATATCGAAAGTATCACTGCCGGTGTTACGGCAGATCCCAAATATTCAAGGATCACCATCGTTACATGCGGTGATGAAGAGATTATTGAGCAGATCGAAAAGCAGGTTGCAAAGCTTGAGGATGTAAGGGATGTTAAAGAACTTCCTTATGATGCATCAGTTCACAGAGAGCTTTGCCTTATAAAAGTCAGGACTGCTCCTTCCGACAGGGAAAATATGGTTTCTCTTGCCGGTATCTTCAGGGGAAATATCATCGATGTCGCTCCCGATTCAGTTATTATTGAGATTACCGGAAACCAGTCCAAGATCGATGCTTTTATCGGACTTCTTGACGGCCATGAGATCCTTGAACTTGCAAGAACCGGTATTGCAGGTCTTTCCAGAGGATCCGAGAATGTGACCTATCTGCCTTGATCAGTTTGTAAATTGTCGCTAACGCGATTTAAAATTAGGAGGAATTCATTATGGAAAACAGGATTTTTTACCAGGAAGATTGTAACCTTTCCCTTCTTGAGGGCAAGACCATTGCCATTATCGGATACGGCAGCCAGGGTCATGCTCATGCTCTCAACCTTAAGGAGTCCGGATGCAATGTCATTATCGGTCTTTATGAAGGTTCTAAGAGCTGGAAGAGAGCTGAGGAGCAGGGATTCAAGGTTTTCACCGCAGCTGAAGCAGCAAAGCAGGCTGATATCATCATGATCCTCATTAACGACGAGCTTCAGGCTGATATGTACAAGAAAGATATCGCACCCAACCTTACTGCAGGCAATATGCTCATGTTCGCACACGGCTTCAACATTCATTTCGGATGCATCAAGCCTCCCGCTGATGTTGATGTAGCAATGATCGCTCCCAAGGCTCCCGGACACACTGTAAGAAGTGAGTACCAGGCCGGAAAAGGAACTCCCTGCCTTATCGCTGTTGAGCAGGATGCTACCGGAAAAGCTTGGGATATCGCAAAGGCTTACGGACTCGGAATCGGCGGAGCAAGAGCAGGACTCCTTGAGACCAACTTCAGAACCGAGACCGAAACTGACCTCTTCGGCGAGCAGGCTGTTCTTTGCGGCGGCGTATGCGCACTTATGAAGGCCGGATTTGAGACTCTTGTTGAGGCAGGTTATGATCCCAGAAATGCATACTTTGAGTGTATCCACGAGATGAAGCTCATCGTAGACCTTATCTATCAGTCAGGTTTTGCAGGAATGAGATATTCAATCTCCAATACAGCAGAGTACGGCGACTATATCACCGGACCCAAGATCGTTACCGATGAGACCAAGAAGGCTATGAAGCAGATCCTTGCTGACATCCAGGATGGTAAGTTCGCTTCCGAGTTCCTTCAGGAGATGTCTTCAGGTCGTCAGGTTCACTTCAAGGCTATGAGAAAGATCGCTGCAGAGCATCAGCTTGAGCAGGTTGGTGAGAGTGTTAGAAAGCTTTACAGCTGGAACAACGAAGCTGATAAGTTCATCAACAACTAATTGATTTACCTCTAACTACCAAAAGGGGATCCGTTTAGGATCCCCTTTTTCTTTATAGATATTTAACCTTAAATTTGGTATAATAAACGAGGTTTTTTTGATGAAAAGAGGTGCTTATTATGGGAATGACAATGACTCAGAAGATCCTGGCTCGCGCTGCGGGAAAAGAATCCGTCAAAGCCGGCGATCTTATCATGGCAAAGCTTGATCTCGTTCTCGGAAACGATATCACAAGCCCTGTTGCAATTCATGAGATTGAAAAAATGAAGGTTAACGGAGTGTTTGATAAGGATAAGATAGCCCTTGTCCCCGATCATTTCGTGCCCAATAAGGATATCAAGTCCGCCGAACACTGCAAATGCGTAAGAGAATTTGCAAGAAAGAACGATATCACCAATTACTTTGAAGTAGGCGAGATGGGAATAGAGCATGCCCTTCTTCCCGAAAAAGGACTTACCGTTCCCGGCGACGTAATTATAGGTGCCGATTCACATACCTGCACATACGGTGCTCTCGGAGCTTTTTCAACCGGTGTGGGCTCTACGGATATGGCTGCAGGAATGGCTACCGGTGAGGCATGGTTTAAGGTTCCTTCCGCTATTAAGTTTAATCTTACCGGAAAACTTCCGGTGGATGTCAGCGGTAAAGATCTTATCCTTCATATCATCGGAAAGATCGGTGTTGACGGAGCTCTTTACAAGTCCATGGAGTTTACAGGCCCCGGAGTTGCCGAACTTTCAATGGATGACAGATTTACCATTGCAAATATGGCTATTGAAGCCGGCGGAAAGAACGGTATTTTCCCTGTTGATGATAAGACTGTCGAATATCTTAATGAGCATGCAACAAGAAAATATACCGCATTTGAAGCTGATGCAGATGCTGAATATGACGAAGTGATAGATATTAATCTTTCAGAGCTTCGTCCCACAATATCATTCCCTCACCTTCCCGAGAATACTCATACCATCGATGAGATTCATAAGGATGGTGATATCAAGATTGATCAGGTAGTTATCGGATCCTGTACCAACGGAAGGATTTCCGATATGAGGATAGCTGCTGAGATACTTAAGGGCAGACACATTGCAAAAGGAATAAGAGTAATTGTAATTCCCGCAACTCAGGCTGTATACATGCAGTGCCTTGAAGAGGGCCTTCTTAAGATCTTTATCGAAGCGGGATGTGTTGTTTCAACTCCTACATGCGGTCCCTGCCTTGGCGGTTACATGGGTGTCATGGCTGCCGGTGAAAAATGTGTATCTACAACCAACAGAAACTTTGTCGGACGTATGGGTCATGTTGATTCCGAGATCTATCTTGCAAGCCCTGCTGTTGCTGCAGCAAGTGCTGTCAAGGGAATCATTTCATGCGTTGAAGATCTTTAAAGGAGAATATAAATGGAAAACGCTAAAGGAAAAGTACTTAAATACGGCGATAATGTCGATACAGATGTAATAATCCCGGCAAGATATCTTAATTCATCGGATCCTGCAGAGCTTGCACTTCACTGTATGGAAGATATCGATAAGGATTTTTCCAAGAGAATGAATAAAGGCGATATTATCGTTGCAACTAAGAATTTCGGATGCGGTTCATCAAGGGAACATGCACCCATAGCTATAAAAGCATCCGGTATTTCCTGTGTTATCGCTGAGACTTTTGCAAGAATCTTCTACAGAAATGCCATTAATATCGGACTTCCCATCATTGAATGTGCTGAAGCAAGCCGTGAGATAGAAGACGGGGATGAGGTTGAGATTGACTATAATACCGGTCTGATCAAAGACATTACAAAAGGCACTTCATATCAGGGCCAGGCTTTCCCTGAGTTCATGCAGAAGCTCATCGCTTCCGGAGGCCTTGTTAACTATATAAACAGCAATAACTGATTTGGAGTGACTTGTGTTTGCATTTGTTGAAGGTATACTTGATCTTTTAGATACGGATATCTGCGTGGTTGATATCGGAGGATTTGGCGTTAATGTCAATATATCCCCCAGATGCTTAGCTTCAATAGGTTCTTTGGGAGATCACGTAAAACTTTATACATATACCCAGATTGCCGAAGGTGTATTACAGCTTTACGGATTTCCCGAAAGAGATGATCTTGATATGTTCAGGAAACTTGTGGGTGTATCAGGAGTGGGTCCCAAGAGTGCCCTTGCACTTTTATCCGAGATGGATGCGGATTCCATAAGGTATGCCATTATCAGTGATGATATCAAGGCTCTTTCAAAAGCTAAAGGCATATCTGCCAAAACTGCCGGCAAGATTATAATCGAACTTAAAAGTAAAGTTGATCTTTCCGATGAAAAGATCGCAGGAAAGATAGGTGCCGGACCTTCCGTAAATGTATCCGATACGGATCTTGGAAGAGAAGAATCCGATGCTCTTGCAGCACTTGTTTCACTTGGTTATTCAAAAAGCGAAAGTACCAAAGCTATTATGTCTGTTGAAGACCATGATAAGCTTGATTCCGGTTCTCTTTTATCCTTTGCTCTTAAGATCCTTTACGGTAAATAAGGAATTTTTCCATGCCCAGAACTATTCAGACTGAGATCACAAAAGAAGATAAGCCTGTAGAACAATCCCTTCGTCCCCAGAGATTAAAGGATTATATCGGACAGGAAGCCATAAAGGAAAGGCTGATAATTCAGATAGAAGCAGCTAAATCAAGAGGTGAAGCTCTTGATCATGTTCTTTTGTACGGTCCTCCCGGACTTGGAAAGACCACACTTGCAGGGATCATTTCCAATGAGATGGGAACCCATATTAAGATCACTTCCGGACCTGCTATTGAAAAAGCATCTGAAATGGCTGCGATCCTTAATTCCCTTCAGGAAAAGGACATGCTCTTTATTGATGAGATCCACAGACTTAACCGTCAGGTAGAAGAGGTTCTTTATCCTGCAATGGAAGATTTTTCCATAGATGTGATGATAGGAAAGGATTCTTCATCTTCAGCAAGGAGTGTCAGACTTCCCCTTCCTCATTTTACTCTTATAGGAGCTACCACAAGAGCCGATATGCTCACCGCTCCCTTAAGGGACAGATTCGGTGAACAGTTCCATATGGAGTTTTATACACCGGATGAATTGAGTGAAGTCGTTTTGTTTTCGTCAAAGAAATTAAATGTTGAGATAGAGCCTGATGCCGCATACGAGATAGCCAAAAGAAGCAGGGGAACTCCCAGGATTGCAAACAGAATGCTTAAAAGAGTCAGGGATTATGCACAGGTCAGATATGACGGACTTATCACAAGTGATATAGCCGTTGAATCTCTTGATCTTATGTCCATAGACAAGCTGGGACTTGATAATACTGACAGAATGATCCTTGAGACCATTATCAAAAAGTTTGACGGCGGCCCCGTGGGACTTGATACCTTAGCTGCCGCAACAGGTGAAGATGCCGGAACCATTGAAGATGTATATGAGCCTTTCCTTTTGAAAAACGGACTTATTATGAGAACTCCCAAAGGAAGAGTGATCACGGATCTTGCACGTGAACATCTTGATATGTGGCTGGTTTGACGTATTAATTGATTAATAAATCTATTTTTAATATACTGTTTATATAAATATTTCGGAGGGGCTTATGTCTGACATCAACGAAACACAAGTCATTATTGCCGGCAGAGTGCTGACTCTTACAGGTTATGAAACCGCAGAGTACACCCAGAAAGTCGGAAATTATATAAACAAAAAACTTGAAGAATGTAAGAGCGATCCGGGTTTCAGAAATCAGAACAAAGAAACCCAGATGCTTATGCTCGCTATAAATGTTACCGACGATTATATGAAGATCGTTGAAAAACTTGCTGAAAACGAGCAGGTCATCAAGGATAAAGATACAGAGATCTATAATCTCAAGCATGATATCATTTCTACACAGCAGAGACTTGATAAAGCTGATGAACAGGTAAGGACTCTTCAGGATAAAATTGCGGACAGTTCCAAAAAACTTCTGCAGCTTGATGCAAAATTAAGCGGAAAGGGCAGAAAAAAGTCCGAGGAAAAGAAAGATTCTTCTGAACCTGAAAAGTCTGCTGATAAGCCTAAAGCAGAAGAACCTGTAAAGACTCCCGAACCGCCAAAGGTATCTGAACCGGTAAAGACTCCGGAACCTCCCAAGGCTGCTGAGCCATTAAAGGTTCCTGAACCGCCAAAGGTATCCGAGCCTGCAAAAGCACCGGAACCTCCTAAGGCTGCCGAGCCTTCAAAAGTTCCCGAACCTCCCAAAGAATCGGAATCATCAAAGGCTCCGGAACCGCCTAAAGCAGTTGCTTCAGAGAAGGCTCCCGAAGCTCCCAAGTCAGCTGATTTCGAAAAGTCATCTGAACCTTCCGGGAAACACGAATCGGGAAATGATAATGCTGTCGGATTCAGACCTCATACAATGCCAAGACTTGTTAAGGATGAAAATGACGATAAAAAATAATTATTGATCGATGTTAAACGGTGATCTTACAAATTACAGAAAAACAGAGCTCCTTGCGCCTGCAGGCAGCAAGGAGTCTTTTTATGCTGCAATGAATGCCGGAGCTGATGCTGTTTACATGGCTGCAAACAA
>ONTX01000129.1 GCA_900320825.1 uncultured Lachnospiraceae bacterium
ACTCCGCCTTTTTGGTTTGCAATTGCAAAAATATTGATCATAATTACCCCTTCTACTTTTATACTTCCTGCCGGATTGATAAATTCACTTCTTTAATCCATGCAGTATTATAACAGATGTGTTTTATTATATCACTAAATGTTCCACGTGAAATATTTTTTTTATTATCACGGTCTCGGAATATCTGATCCGGCAGGAACCAAATGAATTGATAATTCAGTAGATCTTCCCTTAAATGATACCTCACTTATCAATATTCCATCTTCAAAATTAATGCTGTTAAACGGATATTTGATAATTCCTTCGTTGTTTTTATCTACCAGTAGGATCCGGTTTTTATCCTTATCAAATATAATCCCAAAGATCACATCCCATCTGTATATAAAATACGGATGGTTTATTTTATATGGGATCACCATAGGTGTATTAGGATCTCCGGATCTGTCAAAAACATGTATCTCATATTTTGGATTCCCCTGATCATCTGTTTCTTCCATACCCGGATCATAAGAATTTTCTTCAATATAAGTGTAAAATCTTTTGTTTCGACTATAGTCCGTGACCAGGTATTTGATAACCATCAGGATAATAAAGGTCAGGCATAAAACCGCTAAAAGAAACATTAAGTTATTCTCTGCAAGATATTTTTCCAAACAATACTCCATTTCACGTGAAAACTATTGGGTAATCTCAATGATATTATCTTCTATTCCTACAATACAGCTTTCATAATATCCGTCACCTGTTGTTCTGGGACCGCTTAATATCCTGTATCCGTCTTTGGAAAGTTTTTCAGTAAGAGCATCTACTTCTTCTTTGCTTCCTACAGAAAAAGCAATATGAGAATAACCCGTTCGTTTTTCTTCCTTTGGACCGTCGGATATATCCGGCGAGTTCATAAGTTCAAGTCTGGATCCGTCATTAAAACTGATAAAATATGAGCGAAATCCTGTTGTGGAATTTTGATATCCATCATTCGATATTCCGTTAAGATACTTGCAGAAAAATTCCCGGGACTTTTCCAGGTCCCGAACATACAAGGCAATATGTTCTATCTTCATATCATTCCCCGGACATCTCTTTCATTTCACGTGAAATTTTTTCCAGTCTTCCCTGGTCAGAAGATTAATATAATTATTTCTGTATTCATCCAGGAGAGGAACCTTCACATTTTCCTTCTTTTCCTGAAAAATAAATCCCAATTTCTCCTGTACTCTCTTTGACTGTTCGTTTCCTTCGTAATATGCACACCATATCCGGGAAAGATTCAGATCTTCGAAACCGTGACGGATCAATTCCTCTGCTGCCTCCGGCATTATTCCTTTTCCCCAATAAGATCTTCCGAGCCAGTATCCCAGCTCGCATTCGTTGGAAGGATCTTTGTTGAACATCAGATCAACACATCCAATAGGATCATCTTTCCCTTTTAGGCAGATGGCATAATTCTCTTCACCGGTAAAAACCGTAGTTATGACATTGATACTGTCTTCAATGGTTTTATGTGCAGGCCACCCGCACTTGTCTCCGATTTCAGGATCCTTTGCCAGACTGAATAACTGTTCCTTGTCATTTATTGTCCAATGCCTTAAATATAATCTTTCAGTTTGTAAAAGTGATTTTTCCATTGTATTTCTTCCACGGATACTGATTATCTATATATAGTGGTCGCTATTTTTCACAATGTGAAACAATTTTTATAAACCACTACCAATTGTTTCACGTGAAACATTAAACCCCAAAATCTTGAAAATGTTTCACGTGAAACATTTATATTTAGTATCGGCTATTTCAAAGAATAGTAAAAAGACAAGATATAGTATATATCTTCAAATCAATCACAAAGGTTTCTTTGCCGGAGTTCCGGGTTTGCGGGGATATACTTTAGGACAGGAAGAATCCTTGGATATAAGTATAAGATTTCTTGCCATATCACTGCCGGGCAATTCAAAAACATCCTGCTTTATAACGGAAGCTCCTAAAACAGAAAGTGCATGGGAAGCATCTGATAATTCTTCGGATCCTTTTTCGGATTTATATGAAACTAATTTTCCGCCAACCTTAACAAAAGGAAGACAAAGTTCACTTAATACCGGAAGTGATGCAACAGCACGTGAGACACAAAGATCAAATCTTTCTCTCATGGATTCCATATGACCTGCCTCTTCAGCTCTACCATGAAAAGTTTTTATCCCTTCCAGACCAAGGGTACTTATAACACCATCAAGAAAGGTAAGTCTTTTTTGCAATGAATCAAAAAGGGTAATATCTATACCCGGAAAAATGATCTTTAAAACCATACCGGGAAATCCTGCACCGGTACCTACATCGATTACAGATATATTTTTATTCAGATCTATATCCCTGATGATGGAAACAGAATCAATAAAATGCTTAACCAGTACATCTTCAAATTCCGTAATGGCAGTAAGATTCAGACTCTTATTAGTCTCTATAAGCATTTCATAATATTTGTCCAGTCTGCTTATCTGTTCATCGGATACATTTACTTCATATCCTTTGAGATATTCGATTAATCTGCTGTAATCATTCATAAATAATAGTCAGTACAATTATGACACACGTGTCATTTATTTTAAAACGAAAATATTATCTGCCTTTATATCTTTCAAGAAAAACAAGAAGAACAGAAATATCCGCAGGTGAAACGCCGGATATCCTGGAAGCCTGACCTACGGAAACAGGTCTGAATTCCTTGAGATGCTGTCTTGCTTCTATTCTGAGAGAAGGAACATCATCGTAATCTATATCTGTGGGGATAAGCTTTACTTCAAGTCTTTCCTGCTCTCTTACCTGTCTTTCCTGCCTCTTTATATATCCTTCATATCTGATCTCAATCTCGACCTGCTCTATAACATCATTGTTAAGAGGCTGCCTGTCTTTATCAAGAGGAGCAAGTTTTTCATAATCAAGTTCGGGTCTGCAAAGGAGCTGTGCAAGGGATGTTGCTGTAGAAAGGGGTGCGGAACCCATGCTTTCAAGATAACTGCAAACATCCGAAGAAGCACCGAGCATTACATTTTTTAATCTTTCAATTTCAGTTGCTATCTGCTTTTCTTTGATGCATACTTTTTCATATACTTCATCGGAAACAAGGCCAACCCTGTGTCCGTACTTGCGAAGTCTGAGATCAGCGTTGTCCTGTCTTAGAAGAAGTCTGTACTCGGCACGGGAAGTCATCATCCTGTAAGGTTCCCTGTTATCTTTTGTTACAAGATCATCTATCAGAACTCCAATATAACTTTCACTTCTTTTGAGAACAAGAAATTCTTTACCGAGGATTTCCATCGCAGCATTTACACCTGCCACAAAACCCTGGGCTGCAGCTTCTTCATATCCGCTGCTGCCGTTAAACTGCCCTCCCGCAAAAAGCCCTTTTATCTTTTTAAACTCCAGATGGGGATATAAACTTTTTGCATTGATACAGTCATATTCAATGGCATATGCATTACGGACTATCCTGCAGTTTTCAAGACCCGGAACAGTTCTGTACATTGCTATCTGTACATCTTCGGGAAGAGAAGAACTCATTCCGTCAACATATACTTCATCCGTATAAACACCTTCAGGCTCAATAAATACCTGATGTGATTCTTTCTCTGAAAATTTAACTACTTTATCTTCTATGGAAGGACAGTATCTGGGACCGGTTCCTTCGATTATTCCGGCATAGATAGGAGATCTGTCCAGATTGGCCCTAATAATATCATGGGTGTTTTTATTGGTATGGGTAAGCCAGCATGAAACCTGGGGTTTTTGCACTGTATCGGGATCCGTGGAAAAAGAAAAAGGAACCACAACTTCATCACCCTTCTGCTCTTCCATCTTGGAATAATCTATAGTCTTACCATCCATCCTCGCGGGAGTACCTGTCTTGAATCTTCTCAGTTCAACACCTGCATCCCTGAGTGAATCGGAAAGATGGGTTGCTGCCATAAGACCGTTGGGTCCTGTGTATGTAATGGATTCTCCGGTAAGACACCTGGCATTAAGATAAACACCGGTACAAAGAACTACTGCTTTGCAATGATAGATCACACCTGTTCCGGTTTTTACTCCTGTCACTCTTTTTTCAAAAAGACCTTCATCAGATCCTTCACTGATCTCTTCCCATAAAAGTTCACATACTTCAGCCTGCTTGATAGTAAGGTGTTCCTGGGATTCAAGAACTCTTCTCATGGATCCGGAATAATCCCTCTTATCTGCCTGTGCCCTTAGAGAGTGAACCGCAGGTCCCTTGGAGGTATTCAGCATCTTACTCTGGATAAAAGTCTTATCGATATTTTTACCCATTTCACCGCCAAGAGCATCAAGTTCTCTTACAAGATGTCCTTTGGAAGATCCGCCAATGTTGGGATTGCAGGGCATGAGAGCAATAGAATCCACACTTACCGTAAAAACATAAGTCTCAAGTCCGAGCCTTGCGCAGGCAAGAGCAGCTTCACATCCTGCGTGTCCGGCCCCGACAATGGCAACATCTATATTAAATTCCGCACCTTTTGATTTAAGATCCATTATTTACCCATGCAAAATTTTGAAAAGATCTCATCTGCAAGATCATCACCTATCTCTTCACCAATAATGAAACCCAGAGATCTGTATGCATCGGACAGATCCACCGAATACATATCAGTTTCAAAACCATCATCAATTGTTTTAAGAACATTGTTAAGAGATTCTTCAGCTTTTGTCAGAAGTTCCATATGCCTCATGGAAGTAATGACAATTTCATCAGAGGAGGTGATATTTCCCATATAAAAGAGACTTTTGACTGTTCTTTTCAGATCCTCAAGTCCGTTTCCGCCCTTGGCAGACATGACTATAACGGGAAATCTGTCAAAAAACTCATCCTCTGTCATATTCTCGAATTCTTTTCCGCCGGAATAAACAAAATGATGGTATATATCCTGTTTTTTTATCTTAAGACCCAGATCGGCTTTATTTAATATGATAACCGTTTTTTTATCACAGATATTTCCGAAGATCTCAAGATCATCCATTTCTATCATCTCGGAAGCATCTATCATAAAAAGAACAAGATCTGCAATATCTGTAGCTTCAAGTGCTTTTTTTGCACCTATGCTTTCTATGGGATCTTCGGTTTTTCTGATTCCCGCCGTGTCTGTAAGTTTTAATAAAATATCATCGAATCTTACATATTCTTCAATAATATCCCTTGTTGTTCCGGGAATATCACTTACTATAGCCCTGTCCTGCCCTGTTAAAAGATTTAACAGAGATGATTTTCCTGAATTGGGACGTCCGACTATGCATGTTGAAATGCCTTCACTTATATATTTTCCGGAACGGTATGAATCCTCAAGACTATTTATCTTTTCAAGTAAACCGGAAACAAGTATTTTTACTTCTTTGTCATGTCCCGTAAGGTCATAGTGTTCGGGATCATCTATGGCTGATTCGATGTATGCCGTCTCGTAAAGAATCTTTGCTCTTAGTTCCTTTATAGCATTAGAAACACTTCCGCTCATCTGGTCCTTGGAGATCTTAAGCGCCATTTCAGACTTTGATGAGATAACTCCCATTACAGCTTCAGCCTGTGCAAGATCCATCTTACCGTTTAAAAATGCCCTCTTTGTAAATTCTCCGGGTTCGGATAGATGGGCTCCTTTTTTCAGAACAAGATCCAATACTTTTTTAAGGAGCAGCACTCCTCCGTGACACTGTAATTCGACAGTATCCTCGCCTGTATAGGAATGAGGTGCTTTGTAAAAAAGAACTATGCACTCATCCAATACCTCATCTCCATCTTTTACAAATGCATGTCTGAAGGATGAAGGCAGCATTTTATCAAGAACAGGCTGACCTTTTTTATCAAAAAGAATACTGCTGCAAACGGAAACAGAGTCAGGACCGCTGACTCTGATAATGCCTATTCCGGATTCGGAAAGAGCAGTTGATATTGCCGCTATTGTCTTTGAAAAAACATCTGCCATTATTCTTAAAAAGGACCACAGCAGTCGCCATGGCCCTGTTAATTAAATATTACCTTTGATCAATATCTCTTTCTGCCGCGACCTGAGTAATGTCCTCTGTCACCGGTAGGTTTTACGCCTTCTTTAAGTGCAACAACGATATGTCTGTTATTTCCTTCACCTTCACTGTAAGTGTAGACATATTCATTATCCTGAAGAGCAGAGTGAATGATCCTTCTTTCATAAGGATTCATTGATTCAAGCTCATAAGGTCTTCCTGTACGCTTAACTTTTGCGGATACATTCTTTGCAAGATTTTCAAGAGTCGCTCTTCTTCTCTCTCTGTAATCTTCGGTATCAACCTTAACTCTGATGTACTGTTCACTTTCCTTGTTAACAACAAGGCTTACAAGATACTGAAGGGAATCAAGAGTAGCTCCTCTTTTTCCGATAAGAACACCCATATCATCTCCTTTGATTTCGATATTAAGTGCATTCTCGGATAAATCGAATGAAGTACTGATGGATGCTTCCATTTTCATTGCCGCAAAAACATCCTCAAGGAATTTTACCGCTTCGGCTTCGTACTTTTCAGGATTTTTAACGGGAATTACAGGCTCATCTGACTTTCTTCCGTGATCTGATGAAGCAGCTGAAGATTCTTTTGCTTCAGAAACGGGCTTTTCATCTGATCCGGTGCTTTCATCAGCTTCATTTTCATCGGATTTAATGCGTGCCTTTATAACTGCATTTTTAGCACCAAGACCAAGAAAACCTGAAGAACCTTCATCAACAACTACATAATCAAGTCTGTCGCTTGTTACACCGAGATCCTGACATGCATCGGTGATAAGATCATTTACTGAACTGCCCGAATATTCTTTATATTCCATAATCATAACCTCTTTTTTATATTGGCATAGGCCAAGACTTACTTACTGTTTCTCTTATTGAATTCAGTTACCATATTTGCCTTTGCAGCCATGGAACCGGGTGCATAATTTGCAGGTGCAGATGAACTTCCGGAGTCATCGCTTGTTGCATCGGTATTAACATATGATGCTTTATTCTTAATACTTCTTGTGTTAAGTGCAGCATAATTCTGCATCTGAGCCTGCTGAGCCTGCATTTTTTCAAGCTTTTTCTGACTCTTTCCTGCATTCTTCTTTACAAGCTCATCAAAATCGATCTTATCGATCTTCTTGTTCATAAAGATCTGAAGGGTTATACGGACAACAGCATTTGCAATCCAGTAAATACCCATACCTGCAGGAAGAGTAAAGCAGAACCAGATTGACATGAGAGGCATCATTACATTCATTGTCTTCATGGACTGTGCAACCGAATCTGCCTGAGAATTGTCGCCTGTAGGCTGTGTCTGATTGGGAGCAAGCTTTACAGAAAGCCACTGGGTAAAACCTGAAATAAGAGGAATAAGAATAGCAGCGATCATTATGAGAAAAGCATGGGATGCAAAACTTTCCTTCATAATGTACCAGGGAGTATTCCTGATATTCAGACCAAGAAAATTATTATAGATATCGATAAGACCTTTATCTATGATATTTCCGGATCCATCAAGAGTACTGAGGATCCTGCTTCCATTATAAGAAAGATCAGATAAACCGTACTGTTTTGCAATAACGGTCATATCCGCAGATGATACCCTGTTCAAAACATCAATGATACCGTTTGTAAGATTACCATCAGCTGCCAGATTCTTCTTATACATATTAACTGCACTTGCAACACTGGCCAGCGCTTCCGGATTATCCGTAATAAAAGAACCGTTATCGGTTGCTACGATCTTATCTGCTAAAACCCTGAAAGTATCACCAATCTGCGTTACATATGCGGGAATCTGATATATAACTCTGTAGAGAGCAAAGAGAATAGGCATCTGTATAAGAAGATATACACAACTGCCGGTCTGGGAAACACCGTATTTAGCATATACCGCCTGGGTTTCCGCATTCATTTTCATCATGGATTCCTGATCTCTTTTGCCTTCATATTTTTTCTGAATGGCTTTGATCTCAGGATTCATTTTCATTGAAAGCTTTGAAAACTTCTGCTGCTTATAGGTCAGGGGAATCATTGCAACATTCACAAAAATAGTGAAAAGAATGATTGAAAGTCCGATATTCGGAATACCGAGTTTATCGAGAACAATGAAGATTCCCTCCATTATTTTTCCGAGGATCCAAACAATATAACGGAAAATAGGAGTGGAATTAGGAGTTAAAATATTAAAATACATTAAGATCTCCCTGAATATCTCTTCCTCATAGGAACAAGATCATAACCGCCATGAGAAAAAGGATTACATCTGATAATCCTCCAAAGTGCAAGTAAAGATCCTTTAAATGCGCCGTATTCTTTTATAGCTTCCTTACCGTAAACCGAACAGGTAGGATAATATGGACATCTGGTTCTCTTAAGAGGAGACAGATATTTTTGATAAATTTCAATTAACAGTATAAAAAATCTCTTCATACCAACTATGATCATTTGCCCGTTTTTAACAGGATTCGATGGGAAGCTGCAAGTCCCAACAGAGATTTTTCGGTTTCATCATAGGTCATTTCAGCAGCATTTTTTTTTGCAACAAAAACAATGTCCAAACCACTATTGAACATATTCTCGGATCTTCTGTAAGCCTCTTTGACGAGTCTTTTTATCCTGTGTCTTACAACACTGTTTCCGATCTTTTTGCTAATACTGACACCTACACGGTTAAAGGATTCACCATTATTTCTGATATACATTACAAGATATTCATCCGCGAAGGAACGATGTGTCCGGTAAACCTCAGAAAACTGTGCATTTGTTCTTAATCTTTCCATAAATAAAGAAGATTATTAAAGGCCACATTTACTGTGACCTTTTCTTTTTAAGCCGATAATTTCTTTCTGCCCTTTGCTCTTCTGCTCTGAAGAACCTTGCGTCCGCCGGCTGAGGACATTCTTGCTCTGAAACCGTGAACCTTGGCATGAGACTTTTTCTTAGGCTGAAATGTCATCTTCATAAGGAAACACCTCCTTTTA
>ONTX01000281.1 GCA_900320825.1 uncultured Lachnospiraceae bacterium
CAATATGCGGAAGATATGCGAAAACTGGCTGCCCGAATTATCAATGAAATGTCAGAGCATCATCAAAAGGTACTGTTGGTTTCAAGCGCTATGGAAAATGAGGGAAAGTCGACCGTTTCTACTAATATCGCACTGGCAATGGCCCAGATTGATAAGCGGGTAGTGTTGGTAGATATGGATTTCCGTAAACCTGCTGTGTATAAAGTATTAAACATGCAGAACAGTGATTTTGAAGACCTCGGAGTATGCTTAAAGGAGAAGTCCAAAGATTCTAATGCAGATATGGGTGAAACCGTGCATTCTCTGTTATGTAAAGTCCCTGGGACGGATCTTTCAGTAATCTTGAATAGAAAAGCCGTACCGCAGGCAGTCGAGAAGTATTCAGGTTTCATTGAAATGTTTATTGAAGCCCTTAAAGACCAGGCAGATTATATAATACTTGACACTGCACCGATCAGTCTTGTATCCGATGCAGAGGAATTGGCGATGATGGCGGATACCTCTATTATCGTTGTTCGACAGCATTGGATTGAGGCGAGAGCAATCAATGACACGATCGACGCACTTGGTGGTAGGGAGCGCATGCTTGGATGTGTGTTTAACAATGCGCGAAAGAGCGGGTCAGGCGGTGCGACTGCAGGGTATGGATATGGCTACGGAGGGCAGTATGCAAAATAATACGTTAAGCATTCAGGATGATGAGATCGAGATCGATCTGCTTCAACTGATCAAAGATATATGGAACGGACTGCGTAGGCAGGGGTGGCTCATTCTTGCGCTGATGAGTATTGTAGGAACAATAATTTTTTTTGTCGCGAGATTTCAGTACACTCCCTACTATGAAGCATATACAACATTCACGGTTAACACCGTTTCTACTGTAAGCTATAATTCAAGAAACCAGAAGAACACTGTTACAAATAAGATGGGCAAAGTGTTCCCTTTTATACTGACAAGTGATGCGTTGAAGAGCCTCGTAATGGAAGACATGGGCTATCCGAATGCAGAAACGTTTCCGGCTGAGATTAAAGCCTCGGTTGTAAGCGATACAAATCTGGTTACATTGAAGGTCAGTTCAGAAGATCCGCAAATTGCCTATGATATACTGAGATCTGTACTGCGGAATTATCCCTCTATAAGTGATGTCGCTATAGGAGAAGTAACTCTTAAACAGATGGATGAGAGCGGCTTCCCAACAGAACCAGCGAATTCACCGGGGTGTAGAAAGTATGCAGCAGCAGCCATGCTTGTAACACTATTTATCTGTCTGGCTTGGCTTGCTGTTAAGTCTATAACTAGAAAAACGATCCGGACAGAGGATGAACTGACACACTATTTTAACACAGAGTATCTGGGAAATATGCCCTCAGTAGTATTCAAGAAGAGAAGCCGTGATCAAAACCCTACCGTCACGATTGATTCGGAGGGAATCCCTTTTGCTTTTGTTGAAGCGATTAGTACTATTCGTCATCGTGTGGAAAGAGAAGCCCAAAAGAACAATGCAAAGATTATATTGGTGACCAGTGCATTGCAATCTGAAGGAAAGACCACGACATCTACCAATCTCGCCATTGCGCTGGCAAATAGGAAACACAATGTGCTTTTGGTGGACGGAGATCTTAGAAATCCGTCAGTCTTACCTGCGCTTGGTATGGAATCGACAGGTTTTGGAATGGTTGATCTACTCAGTGGAAGATGCAAACCGGATCAAATCCTGATGCCTTATAAGAGCAGAAAACACCTGGCAATACTGCCCGGGGGGAAACCGATTGACAACCCCACGCCATTGTGGAGCAGCAGTAATGCGAAAGAATTGATCCATAAGCTTCGCGATAATTGCGATTATGTGATCATAGACGCTCCCCCTAGTGCAATCGTATCGGATGCATCTTTGATCGCGAGATATTCAGATGGCTGTGTCTTCGTTGTACGCCAGGACTACGCTGAAATCGATACACTTCGTGAAGGAATGGATATGTTCAGCGGTACGGGCTGTAAACTTCTCGGTTGCGTTTTGAATCATGCCGAAGTCGGTGGCGGTTATGGATATGGCGGCTATGGACGCTACGGTTATGGAAAGTATGGCTACGGGAAGTATGGTTACGGCAAGTCTGGTTATGGCTACGGTTACGGAGAGAGTGGCACTACTGAGGAGGCATAAATATTATGAAAGGAATCATTCTCGCAGGAGGAGCGGGCACCCGCTTATATCCGCTGACAATTGTTACCAGCAAGCAGCTTCTTCCGGTCTACAATAAGCCGATGATTTATTATCCGCTCAGCACACTGATGCTGGCAAAAATCAGGGATATTCTGATTATTTCCACACCGGAAGATACACCGCGGATTGAACAGCTTTTGGGAGACGGATCCCTCTTCGGAATACACCTGGAGTATGCGGTTCAGGAGAAGCCGGAGGGGCTTGCACAGGCATTTACAATTGGCAAGGATTTCATCGGTGATGATAGCTGCGCAATGATTCTGGGCGATAATATTTTTTACGGAAATGGCCTAAACGCCAAATTAAATAGTGCTGTAAAAGCAGCAGAAAACGGGGCCGCGACAATATTTGGCTATTACGTAGAAGACCCTGAACGGTTTGGAATTATGGAATTTGAGAAGGGTTCCGATGACAGAGAAAGCGGTACCAGAGTTATATCCGTTGAGGAAAAACCTAAGAAACCGAAGTCAAATTATGCAATAGTAGGACTGTATTTTTACCCCTCAGGTGTCAGCGCTATGGCTGAGAAGGTGGAACCCTCCGCAAGAGGGGAATTAGAGATCACGACGCTTAACGATATGTATCTGCAGGAAGGACGACTGAATGCACAGCTGTTGGGCCGTGGCTTTACCTGGATGGATGCCGGAACAATTGACAGTCGCAGGCGTGCAACAAACTTTGTTTGTATGATCGAACAGTATCAGGGAATGTCAATTTCTGCTCCGGAAGAAATAGCATATCGATTTGACTGGATCGATGCCAGCCAGCTCAGA
>ONTX01000224.1 GCA_900320825.1 uncultured Lachnospiraceae bacterium
AGAATGGAGGTTACGGCTATTATTTTACTATTTGGAAAACGAGAAAATGATTTTACTATTTGAGGTAGGTCGAGGAAATGATTTTACTTCGGAGATGGGGCGAGAATATGATTTTACTGAGTGAGACGGCACCGGAGAGAGATCAATTCCGATGCTGCACTTTGCTCCAGAAGACTGTCACCGAAATAGGCAACTGCAACTCCTCATGAAAGATGGGCAGAAATGGTGCCCTACAGTATATTTCCTCTGGTTTTGACTTCGTTGATTGGATTCTGATAGTTTATCTTTCTTTTTGCCTGAACACCTAAGATGGAATACATCCTATTCTCGGCGCTAGTTGCGGATGTTTCTACAACTACGAGATTCATGTATACGAAATAATTATGTTTCAAAATCATAATTGCTTTTGTTCCCATAAAGGAATAAAATAAAACAGAGTTTGATTATTGTATTTGCATGGAGGAAATGATGGAATACTTGACTACGAAGGAACTAGCAGAAAAGTGGGGAATCTCACGGCGTAGAGTTTCAAAGCTTTGTCAGGAAGGTAGAGTTACCGGGGCAATTCTTAAAGGAAAGACATGGCTTATTCCTGATACAACAGAAAAACCCAATGACCAAAGAATAAAAATGCTGGAGGAGTAATAATGAGTGTAATTGTTGATTCGAGCGTTGAAAAAGTTATGTCTGTTCCAGAGGGAAAGATTCTAGATTTCCTAACAAAAATGCTTGTTAATGATACGCCGGAAGAGTATGTTAGACAGAATATTGAAAAAGCATTAGTAAGGCAATACGAGTACCCCGCGTCCGACTGCATTCCCGAGTTTTCGATAAAAGTTGGATCATCAAATAAGCGAGTTGATGTTGTGGTATTTGATCATAATACTACTCACTCACAAGAAAATGCCCGGATTATTATTGAGACAAAGAAAGCAAAAACAAATCCTCATGGAAAAAAGGATGGTATTAAACAGCTTGAGTCATATATGGCAGCATGCCTAAATGCGAAATACGGGTTATGGACGAATGGTGATGATCGATTTTGTTTTGCAAAACGTGAAAAAGATGGAAAGTTCTATTATGAGGAGATACCGGAGATTCCTGCATTTGGACAGGAAGAGGACACTTTTTATAAACCAGAACGCAAAAACTTAAAGATTGCTACAGCTGATAATCTAATGTTCGCGTTTAGGCGTTGTCATAACTATATTGCTGGAAATGCTGGCATGCACAAAACAGAAGCGTTCTGGGAGCTACTTAAGGTTATATTTACAAAAATTGAAGATGAACGTTCAGGAAAGATCAATTTTTATGTAACTCCAAATGAAATAAAGAACAATATATCGGCAAGAGCTACGAAAAATAGGATACAAAAGCTGTTTGAAACAAAAGTTGTGAAGAAGTATCCCACGATTTTTAATTCTGATGAGACGAGAACTATAGAACTCTCTGCAGAAGTGCTTGCATATGTTGTATCACAGATACAAGGCTATTCATTGTTAGCATCACCTGTCGATGTCAAAGGTGTTGCTTATGAGGAGATTGTCGGATCTAATTTACGAGGTGATAGAGGCGAATTCTTTACACCGCGTAATGCTTGTAGAATGGCTGTTGAAATGCTAGATCCTTTACCCGGAGAAAAAATGATAGATCCGGCATGTGGAACAGGCGGATTTCTCATTACTGCAATGCATCATGCTTTAAAGATAATTCGAAACAATGAAATATCATTGTGGGAAAATGTCGATCGACCTACGTCATATGAATTAGAAGAATTGTATAGAAAGAGAACGGAATATCTATCTACTTGTGTTTATGGAATAGACATAAATCCTTCTCTTGTTCGAGCTGCAAAAATGAATATGGTGATGAATAACGATGGATCTGGAGGGCTTTATAGAGAGAATAGTTTGGCTAATCCCCACACATGGAACATCGAAACACGTAAAGTAATTGGGTTGGGGTCTTTTGACTTGGTTTTTACAAACCCGCCATTCGGAGCTAATATTCTAATTGACGATGTCAATATCTTGTCACAATATGATCTTGCTGCTGTATGGGATAAAACTAAAGACGGAACATTTGAGATACGGCGAAATAAAACAGGGGATGCTGTGCTACAGACAAATCAACCACCAGAAATTCTTTTTATAGAACGCTGCATTCAGTTGCTGAAACCGGGAACTGGACGAATGGCAATGGTTATTCCCAACGGAATTCTTAATAATCCTTCGTTGGGATATGTTAGATATTGGTTGTTACAGAATGTACAAATACTTGCCGTGGTTGATATGCAGAGAGATTTATTTCAGCCGGGAAATGACACACAAACTTCAATGGTGTTGATGCGTAGATTTAATTCGAAAGAAAAAGAACTAGCGCTGGCAAAGGAAGTAAACTACCCTGTATTTATGGCTGTTGCAGAGAGAATTGGTCATGATAAAAGAGGTGTTACTATCTACAGACGGGACTCGGAAGGGAATGAAATTCTTTCGGATGCAAGCAGCCTTGAAGAATCTGTTGACCCGGTTACTGGAAAGGCTTTCTCATACACAACAGGGACAAAAGACCGCGTTGTCGATGATGATATGCCAGAAGTGGCCAAAGCATTTAAGAAATGGCAGGCTGATCAACAATGAAAACATCAACAGTAGACATTAATGAAATTACAGGGGGCTTCCGACTTGATTCGCCCTATTATCTCTCAGAGGGGCGCAGAGCAAATAGGATAATAAAAAACTATATAAATGCAGGGAATAAGAGTGTGTTATTGGGCGATGAAAAGCTGATAAGCATATGGCAACCTAACAGGAACACACTTGTATATGGTGGCGAAGGAGAAACAACTGTTCCATACCTACAACCTTATGATATATTAGAATATTTACCGACATCTAGATCTGATATATCAAGCCACCAAAACGATATCGAATCCTTAAGAGTAAAAGCAGGTACGTTACTATTAACGTGTTCAGGGCGAAATCTCGGGCCACTTGTGATTGCTGATGAGTATATTGAGCAATTTGTATTTGGTAGCGATCTGATTCGCATGGAAATTAGTGATGATTCGCTAAAGTATTATATATTCGCGTTTTTATCGACTTGGATTGGACAAGCGCTTTTGCATTCCAATAAGACAGGTTCTGTAATTGATCACTTAAGTAAAAAAGATGTTGCAGCTTTATTAATACCGCTACTAGATGAAAAGTGTTTTTCAACTATATCTCAGACGATGCAGAAATCATACGAATTGTATGCATCTGCAAGAAAATCATTAAATGAATCACAGAAAAAGTTTAATAAAATCGTTGGGATCGAAAGAGCAAGTAAAAAACTTTGCAAGGGTTGGGGCATTGGTTTTAATGATTTATTCAATGCAAATCGTTTAGACGCAGCGTTTTTTGATCCATATACTGCTAAAGCAGCAAAGGATTTGGAAGCCGTTGGCGGAATACGATTGAAATGTGTTGCAGATGTTATAAAGCCATCTGGACGTTACAAAACCACCTATGTTGAAAAAGAGTATGGAAAACCACTAATATCTGGTAGGCAATTATTACAAGATCAGATAGTTGGACTAAAATACCTTCCGAGTAACAGGGAAAAACTATATAAAGAATTTGTACTTCTAGATAATACGATTGCTTTTCCTGCAGATGGCCGTGTAGAGGGGCGTCTTGGAACCCCCACTTTCATAACAGCAAGTAGAGCAGGATGGTTTGCCAGCGGACATATTGAGAGAATAATACCCCACAATAATATAAATCCGGGTTACATTTATCTTGCATTTTCTCATCCTGCTGTTCAAGCTCAAATCTATTCTGTTGCATGCGGATCAGTGGTGGATGCGGTCTATAGTAACGATGTTGAAAATGTTGTTATTCCACCAATGATAGAATTTGACTACGATACAGTTGTATTGGCCTGGAAACAAATCGATATAGCTAAAGAATTAAAAGAAAAAGCCTGCAGTATTATTACAGAAGAATTGACCCAATTTGATTAGATAATTTGTGCAGAAAATGTTGTTGAACTCTTTTATTGGATATGCCGCTCATCAAGTGCGTACTGCACGGAGTTTCAGTGCG
>ONTX01000022.1 GCA_900320825.1 uncultured Lachnospiraceae bacterium
ATAACTGAAAACGGGCAATTCTCATAGCATTCAGAGGGAAGTATAACAAAACGAGCCCTCGCTATTGTACTATAAAGTTCTTCGCCAGTTATGAAACCTCTGTTCTCAATGTTGCTGCGTTTGTTGACCTCATCTTCAAGCGGTCCGCTACCTGCAAATACAAATCTTATATCAGGCAATTCATCTAATGCTTTAATGAGCGTATGTATCCCTTTTTCAAAGGAGAATCTGCCCAAATAAAGGACATAATCTTCCTTTTCTTTATCAGCTTCAATATTCGGACGATCAACAAAATTGCGCAGAACCTGTATCCGCTCCCTAAGTATAGGATCTGTGCTCAGTGTATCAGCTATGAACTTGCTCGGGCATATCATCACATCTATCTGGCTGTATATTCTCCTGCATTTCCAATAATATGCCTCTGCTGCCCCTACTATACTTTTCGCTGTCGATCCGTGTATGCATTTCCCCTTTATGCAATTCAGGTATTTCCCGCCAAGGCATTTCGTGCACGCTTCACCTGTATTCGGATTCTGCATCAGGTGATTGGGGCACACCAGCTGACTGTCATGAGCGGTTGCTATGATCTTCACCTTATACCCCGTCTGCTTCTCCCATTTCCTTATCTCGACAATGATCGACGGTGTGAGCTGATAGGTGAAGTTGTTAAGATGGACAACGTCCGGTGCGAAATCATCAAGAACTTCCCTTATCTTTCTCCTTGCCTCCCATGAATAGATGGTCTTAAGAGGATAGATAAGTTTCTTAAGCCTGCTGCCGCCATGGAAATCCATATCACTCGTATATGCGTTTACACGGTTTCCGACGATCCTTCCCTCGTGTTCCATGCCGAAGTACTGAACCTCATTACCCTGTCTCTTAAGCTCTTCGCCCAGCTTGAATATATATGTCTCCGATCCGCCGTTTGGATACAGGAATTTGTTTACTATAAGGATTTTCATGTATTTATCCCCGGTAGAGGGCAATGGTCTTATCGACCACATCGTCCCAATTATATTTACGGATTATAAACCTTGCGGCTGTGGTCTTGTATCTTGATACAAGGTCCGGATCATCGTTTAACTGCTGAAGCACCCTTGTGAGTTTCTCAACATTTCCTTTAGGGAAAACTACCGCCTTGTCTTCGACCACTTCCACGCATTCCGGTATGTCGCTTACCACACAGCAGTTCCCGTAGCTCATGGCTTCAAGCAGTGATAACGGCATTCCCTCAAGGTCTGATGGAAGAACATATACATACGTATTCGAATACAGTTCCTCCAGTACCTGTCCCTGCTGAAATCCGGTGAATATAACATTTTCACCGCTCATTGATCTTAATTCATCTACAAATGTATCTGTATCGGATGATCCACCTGCGATCACAAGTTTCTTATCCGTCTGCACGTCCTTCCACGCTTCAACGAGATACCTGATGCCCTTCTCCGGGACTATCCTGCCAAGGAACAGATAATACGAATCTTTCTTAAGTCCCCATTTCTCGGTTATCAGTTCTGCTTCTCTTGCTTCCGGTTTTCTTACACCGTTTGGTATATATACAGTCTCCCTGCCGTATTCCTGTCTGAAATATTCCTGCACGGAACGGCTTAATACTATTATCTTATCCGCATGCCTTACTGCCTGTTTCTCTCCGAACCTTATATATTTACTGGCCGCTCCGCCCCACTTGGCCCTCTGCCAGTCAAGTCCGTGGATCGTGACCACTACCTTTTTGCGGGCAAGCTTCGGGATCAGGCACATCGCTGCGGGTCCTTCGGCATGTATATGTACCACATCCGCTGAACTGAATGCTGCATGTACCGCGGCCGATAATGATGAAGTTGCCGCTGCCAGCCCCCGCTTCTCAACAGTCCACACCGGTATCAGCTTTACGCCTTTATAGTATTGTCCAACGTTTTCATCGTATTCGTTGCCGGAAACGTGATGACCCTTCCTGTTGTAACAGATCACTCTATGGCCCCGTTTAGCCATCCGTGTGGCAAGTTCCTTTACCACTATCTCTATGCCGCCCTCTCTGCTCGGCATCCGTTTATGGCCGAACATGGCTATTTTTAACTTTCTCTCAGCCACTGTTACGGCCTCCTGTATATCCTGTTCATGTATTCAATACCAATTTACATACTTATACAAATTATTATTTTATCAAATTCCTTACATAAAAACAACCCGGAGACTTCTCTCCGGGTTGTTTTGATATGTATGATCATTTTGCCACTCTTACCTTATATGATAACCTGACAGGTCCGGTGTTTGAAGCCTTGTCAGAGGGATATACATTGAATTTAAGCGTATAGGTTCTTCCCTTCCTGACCGCTCCGTTGGGAGTGTATCCTATATAATACTGAGCACCCTCTTTTATAAGCTCGAAAT
>ONTX01000092.1 GCA_900320825.1 uncultured Lachnospiraceae bacterium
CGATGCCATTATCTGTGCATATAATGCCTACGGAAACGCAAAAGATTTTGTGGGAAACGGTCCTTTCAATCTGAATGTAGCCGTCAGCATATGTTCTGCTTTCGGCCAGAGTGTTCCAAAGGGAAAACTTCCTGTCGATTTACCGGTATGTACGACAGACGCTTCCGGAAAAACAGTTTTTACAGATCAGATTAAATTCCAAAGAGGTTACGGAATAACAAACTGGGGAGCCTGATGGCTCCCCGGTTTTTCTTTATTATATGAAATTTTTTTATTTGAGATTGTCTGAGGAAAAAGCTTCAGGCAAAAGTTCGGACAATTTGTATATCTTACGGTCATCAATACTTTTACCAACTATTACAGTCATATCCCCTCCGCCGAACTCTGATAAAAACTGTCTGCAAATTCCGCAGGGATATGCATAATCATTTACTTCGGAAGCATCCTTGGGAGCTCCTACAATGGCGATGGCCTTGAAATTTTTCTTTCCTTCACTGACAGCCTTTAAAGCCGCGCATCTTTCGGCACATATGGTAGCACCATAGGAAGAGTTTTCAACATTACAGCCTCTGAAGACCTCGCCATCATCTGTCAGTATGGCAGCACCCACCGCATAACCCGAATAAGGGGAATAAGAAAAGGTCCTTGCTTCAAATGCATTGATAAGAAGTGTTACAATCAGTTCCTCGTCCATTATCTATCCTTTCAAAAAGCGGCAATCGACGCTCTGACTAATTTTTCAAATCTTTCCGAGACGGAATCAGCTGCTTTCTGAACCTCTTCATGATTAAGCTCTTCACCGGTTATTCCGGCAGCCATATTACTGATAACTGAAATTCCGCAGATCTTCATTCCGGCATGTCTTGCGGCAATGGCTTCAATAGCTGTACTCATACCGACTGCAGACCCGCCAAGGCTTCTGAGTGCTCTGATCTCAGCAGGGGATTCATATGAAGGTCCGGAGAGCTGGACATATACGCCTTTGAAAAGTTCGCTGTTTTGCTCTGCTGCTGTTTTTTCAATTATGGAACAGAGTTCTTTATCATATATGGATGTCATATCCGGGAATCTTGTTCCCAGTTCTTCAACATTGGGTCCGATAAGAGGATTTGTTACATGATAAGCTATCTGATCTTCGATGAGCATAAGACAGCCGGGATGAAATGATTCGTTTATTCCGCCTGCAGCATTTGTCAGGAAAAGGATCTTGGCCCCCATCATATACATAAGTCTGATGGGCATAACAACCTCTGCAGGTTTATAACCCTCATACATATGTACTCTGCCCTTCATGCACACTACTTTCTTGTCGCCGTCATATCCGAAAATGAATTTTCCGGAGTGTCCCTGAACGGTAGATACGGGAAAACCGGGAAGATCAGAATACGGAATCTCACATACGGTTTTTATACCCTCAGCATAAGCCCCAAGTCCGGAACCGAGAACTATAGCTATATCGGGCACAAAATCGGTTTTTTCCCTGACTGTCTTAAGTATGTTCTGAAGTTTTTCGTATTCAGCACTCATATGACACCCAACCTTTCGCTTTCAGTTAAGAAGTTACCTTTTTAAAAGCTTTCTTTCCTCTTCTTACAAGTTTTCCGTCCTTAAGATCATCCTTTGTATAAAGGGTTTTAACATCGGTGACTTTCTCATCATCAACGGTAACACCGCCCTGCTCAACAGCACGTCTGGCTTCATTTCTTGTGGGGCAGAGACCGCTTCTTACAAGAATTGCCAGGATATCGGCTTTTCCGTCCCTGAAATCTTCATCTTCCATCTTAACTGTGGGAATATCCGCACTTGAAAGATCTCCGCCACCGAAAAGTGCATCAGCACCTTTTTCAGCCTTGTCAGCTTCATCTTTACCGTGAACAAGTTCAGTAAGTTCATGAGCAAGGATCTTCTTAGCTTCGTTGATCCTTGAATCCTCCCACTTATCCATTTCATTGATCTGTTCAAGAGGAAGGAAAGTAAGCATCCTGAGACACTTGAACACATCGGAGTCACTTACATTTCTCCAGTACTGATAAAACTCATATGGAGTTGTCTTATCGGCATCAAGCCATACGGCGCCTTTAGCGGTCTTACCCATCTTCTTTCCTTCGGAATTAAGGAGAAGGGTAATGGTCATTGCATATGCATCCTTACCCAGCTTTTTCCTGATAAGTTCGGTACCGCCAAGCATGTTGCTCCACTGGTCGTCTCCGCCGAACTGCATATTACATCCGTATCTCTTGTAAAGCTCAAGGAAGTCATATGACTGCATCAGCATATAGTTAAACTCAAGGAAGCTGAG
>ONTX01000215.1 GCA_900320825.1 uncultured Lachnospiraceae bacterium
GGGAGAAGAAAAATGTCCACATCAATATTCCTATCAAACACAACAATACAGATCGTTGTCGGAAAAGCATCCGGAGGCCGGATAAGTATCGACAGGATCATAGAGGAGCCCATGCCAAACGATACCATATTAAACGGTGTCGTTGTGGAAGGCGGTGACGAACGACTCATCACAAAACTGAAGGATATTCGTATCGGTCACAAGATCAGTGATAATATTGACCTTGTCATCAACAGCCCGAGACTGATGGCTGATGTCATGGAAGCTCCCATGCTGTCCGTCAGCAAGACAACCTCATATGTTGACAAGAAGACAAAGTCCGATCAGTATACGAGAATCTCTTCTCCCGTAAAAGGATGGTATCAGACAGGAACCGTAAACGCATCCGTCACCGACGCAAAAAGCGGTACTGTAAAATCCATAAAAAACAATTCTCTTATCGCAGAGGTTTGCGAAAAGGATTTTATTGACACATATGTCAGAATTTTCTCCGAAGCAGGTTTTCGTCTCAACTCCGTACATGACGGTGTAAAACTTGCCGACAAACTTCTTGAAAAATGTGTGGCCGATGCAAACGCCATCTACATAATCCGTGATGCCCAGCAGATCGTTACCATCCTCTATGTAAACGGCAAGTATTTCTATGATTCTTCAAAGAGAACATTCAACGCTCCATGCACCGAAGAATATGCAAAGGAGATCCAGACTAACATCTCCGGTATCAAACAGTTTGCCGGAGCCCAGAGGATCAAAGAACCCATTACAGACGTTTATTTTGCGGGAATGAGCAACGACGAGATTTCAATGCTCAGGGATCATCTTGCAGTAACGGATCCTTCACTTCTCGTCCACGGAACAACAGCTCCCCAGCACATCAAGTTTAACAAATGGAATGATAAATTCTCATCATTCATTTATCCCATTGCGGGACTTCAGTATTTTTCAAAAGGATGCTCCATTCTTTCTTCTCTTAGGAAAGATGACGAAGCCTATGAAAAGAAAGCAGCATTCAGGAAAAAATCCATTCCCGTCATAATCCTTACATCCGCACTTGCTCTTATCACCGTATTTCTTGCAGTGGTTTATTTCGGAACCTCACACACCCTCAGAACACTTGACGATTACAATTCCAGGATCGACGTTGTGCAGTCTTCAATGGAATATGACGCAGCCCTTACAAGAGCTGAGATGAGCGGGGAAAAACAGGGAGGCGCGGAACTTTTGAAAAAGTATCTGGATACTTATCCCGTTCCAGATTCTTCGGTCAACGAAAAAATACTAAAAGCCGCCGGATCCGAATCCGTTCTCGTAGATTTCAATTCATACGATGCAACAACCGGTATCTTCTCCATCACCGCATCATCCTACGAAGTTGAACGCATCAATAAGTTCATCGCAAAGCTGATGGAAATGGATATTTTTGAAGATGTCGATTACACAGGTTACGAATGGAATGACAGTACCGAAACCTGGTCAATAAATGTGATCTGCACGTTAAAAGCCGGCAATGGCGGGGAGGAAACAAAATGAACACCTCAACTCTGACACAGAGAGACAAAAAATTACTTTATGCCCTGATCTTTATTGTTATCATCTTTATATTTGTTTGGTGCCTTATAAGACCTCTGTACAAGGGAATTGCTGCAAACGGCGAAGATATCGAAGTTGCATCCGCCCTTAAAAGCACCAATGAATCAAAGATAGTTGCACTCAGCAATGCTGAGACAACCTCCAAAAAATTTGAACAGGATCTTACGGATCACACAAAAGATTATTATGATCTCATGGACAGCTCCCAGATAGATAAACTTGTTACAACCTATGTTTTGAACAAGGGTCTCATCTCAAGAAGTCTGCTGATCTCTATGCCTTCGGATTATGTCTCTGAACAGCCCTATGCTCATTCAGATATCTTTAAGGGTGAGACAGAATCGGAATCCGAAACTACTGACGTTTCCGCGACTACTCTTCCGGAAGAAAAGGAGAAAAAGCGGATCAACGTATTTTTTGATACGATCCTTGGATATATAACAGGGAGCCAGCTTGAGCAGGTCGCAATGATCTCAAGTCCCGTTGAAGTATATTCCGATGCCAAATCAGGTGTAATAGAAACCCAGTCATCCGGTCTGTACTGCGTTGAACTGGAACTTTTGATGGAAGGAAATGAGAAAAATCTCCAGAAGGTTATAGATGATCTTTCCACCAATCCTGCGGTAAGGATCACCGGTTTTAACTGGATAACTCTCGATCCCATCACATACCTTCAGGAAGACGGAACCGTACTTGTTTACGAAAACGCAAACAAACAGCTTCTGGTAAGAGTAAATCTCTACATGAAGAGCGAATCATATACTGCAGATTAACGATCAATGAAACGAGGTTAGAAAAATGGGTGATAACTCAAAAAACAATTTCAGACTCGGAGATTATCTGGTAGATAAGGGAATTCTCACCGAAGCGGATCTGACACAGGCTCTCGCGGATCAGAAAGCTCATCCTGAGAAAAGACTGGGTGAAATCCTTACAGAGAACGGTTATATAACCGAGATAGAATTGCTGGACGCTCTGGCTGCACGTCTCAATACAGACAAGATAAACCTTGATACATATCCTGTGGATGTTGAGGCTGTAAACAAGATTCCCAGCAACATGGCCGAGCAGTACATCATGATCCCCGTCAAGGAAGAGGGCGGCAACCTTATCGTTGCGGTCAACGATCCTCTCGACTATATGCATATCGAAGACGTCAAGCAGACCAGCGGTATGAACGTCATCACTGTGCTTGCCGAGAAGCAGGGAATCTTAAATGCCATCAGCTATTATTATGCAGGTCTCCAGACCAAGCGTGCCGCACAGTCCGCAACAGAGAATGTGGCAGTTTCCGAAGTAAGGGAAATGGTCATTGATGCCAGCGCAGGCGCTGATGATGCTCCCATCATAAACCTTGTAAACTCACTTCTCGACAAGGCATATCAGGATAACGCATCCGACGTTCATATTGAACCTTTCGAAAAAGAGATCCTGGTAAGATACCGTATGGACGGTGCTCTTATAGATTACATGACCCTTCCGAAAAACGTCCAGGGTTCCCTGGTTGCACGTATCAAGATCATGTCCGAACTTGATATCGCAGAAAAGAGAGTCCCCCAGGACGGACACTTCAGGATCAAATTCAGGGATCATCTCGTAAACATCCGTGTATCCGTAATTCCCACTGTATTCGGCGAAAAGGTCGTTATGAGAATACTTGCCAACAATTCCCGAATCGATAACGCAGGTACCTTCGGAATGGAGCAGGATAATTACGAAAAATTCAGCAGGATGCTCAAGTCCCCCAACGGTCTGGTATATATCACAGGTCCTACAGGATCCGGTAAAACCACGACCCTTTATATGGCGCTTGAGTCCCTTGCGGGAAGACAGGTCAACATCTCAACCATCGAAGATCCCGTGGAGAAAAACCTTCACAGACTCAACCAGATGCAGGTTCATCCCACAGCGGGACTTACTTTTGAATCAGGACTCAGGGCTCTCCTGAGACAGGATCCCGATATCATAATGGTAGGAGAAACCCGTGACTCCGAAACTGCCAGCATCTCCCTCAGGGCTGCTATAACCGGTCACCTGGTTCTTTCAACTCTCCATACAAATGATGCGGTATCTACAATAATAAGACTCATAGATATGGGTGCCGAACCCTATCTTCTCTCCTCAGCTCTGGTAGGCAGCATCGCCCAGAGACTCATGAGAAAGATCTGCCCTTATTGCGGAAAAGTAACCGGTCTTGACGAATACCAGAAAGCTTTTGCCGGACGTGATATCCCGAACGCCAAATCCGCCGTAGGATGCGAAAGATGCCATCATACGGGTTACAGCGGACGAATTGCCGTCCATGAGGTCCTGTATGTGGACAGAGGCCTCAGAAAGCTCATATCAGAGGGTGCAAATGCCGATGAAATGAAAAAATACGCCATCGAGCACCAGGGAATGAAGACCCTCAAAGAAGCAGGTCTTATGTACGTGGAACAGGGCATAACCACCATGGAAGAGCTGGAAAAGATCGCATATAACGAATAAATCGTAAAAAACGGATTTTAGAAAAATTTTATGGAAAAGGTTTTCCAAAACGGTTAATTATCTGATATAATAACCGATATATATAACAGTGAACGGAAAACAAACGTTTTTCAAGGAGGATAAAATAATGAAAAAGAATAATAAAGGTTTCACACTTGTTGAGCTTATAGTCGTACTTGTAATCCTTGCGATCCTTGCAGCAATCCTTGTTCCCACTCTTCTGGGATACATCGACAGAGCAAGATCAGAGAAGGATTATTCCACCGCACAGACCGTCAGAGTAGCAGCTCAGGCAGCTATCGACCAGGCATACGGTGACGGAGTTAAGACTTCTGCTACAAGCGGAAACGATGGAAGCGTTACCAAAATAGAAGAAATGACCGGAACAATAAAGGGAACATACTCTGTATCAGGTACCACCGAAACATACGGAGGATCCGGCAACTATGCAAAGCTTGTTTATGATCTTTCGGGCGTAGATAAGTCCAAGGTTACCGAGTTCTCATTTGAATATTCAAAAGGAATCATCACCGGCGGAACCGTCAAAATAAACGGACACACCTACACCCTTACCGGCAGCTCATGGGCAACCTAAGCTCATAAGACCTTAGGATTCACCAAATACTAACCCAAAATTCCCGCAGGAAAAACCTGCGGGAATTTTTTTGCCCGAAAATACGCTGTTTCAACGAATTTATGGGATTTCTGTGCATTGACATATAAACCCACTAAATGTATTATATTTAACGGAAAAATACACAAGATGTAGTTAGTATCAACTGCCTTTTGTAATAATTTAAGGATTGGAGAAAACAAATGTCTGAAAACAAAAAAGAAATCCTCGGCGAACAGGGTATTTACGACGCAAAGACCCTGGGAACGCCAAAAATGCTGATCCTGGGACTTCAGCACATGTTCGCAATGTTCGGTTCCACCGTACTTGTTCCCCTTATCACAGGTTTAAGCGTCTCCGCAACACTTCTTTTTGCCGGTCTCGGCACACTTTTATTCCACCTCATCACCAAGAAAAAGGTTCCCGCATTCCTCGGTTCTTCTTTTGCATTTCTCACCGGATACGGTACTATAGCAGGCCTTGCGGTAGCCAGAGGAGACGGAGAAATGATGACCAGGGAAGAGCTTCTTCCCTATGCATGCTTCGGTGTTGCACTCGCAGGACTCCTTTATCTTGTTCTTGCAATTCTTTTTAAAGTGTTCGGTGCAAACCGTGTTATGAAATTTTTCCCTCCGATAGTTACCGGCCCCATTATAATTGCTATCGGACTTAACCTTTCATATTCTGCAATAAACAGCTGCTCAAGCAACTGGCCCATAGCCCTTGTTGCCATCATCGCCATTATCCTGTGCAATATCTGGGGTAAGGGAATGGTCAAGATACTCCCCATTCTCATCGGTGTTATCGTATCTTATGCTGTGGCTGCACTTACAGGCAATGTTGATTTCTCCGGTGTTGCATCAGCTCCCTGGGTCGGACTTCCGGTTAAATATTCAAACACTGTTTTCTCCATCTTTTCAGGAACTCCCAGAAGCGGTCTGCTGATCACTTCGGCAATAACCATCGTTCCTATTGCAATAGCTACCATGATGGAGCATATCGGCGATGTATCCGCCATCTCATCAACAGTAAACCGCAACTTCATAAAAGATCCCGGACTTCACAGAACACTTACCGGTGACGGACTTGCAACCACCATCGCATCACTCTTCGGTGCTCCCGCAAATACAACCTACGGTGAGAATACCGGTGTCCTTACTCTCACAAGAGTATTCGATCCCCTTGTCATCAGACTTGCTGCATACTTTGCAATCCTTATGTCCTTCTGTCCCAAGTTCTCGGCGATAATTGAAGCAATGCCTTCCGCAACAGTAGGCGGTATTTCCCTTGTACTTTACGGAATGATCTCCGCAGTCGGAGTACGTAACATTGTTGAGACCCGGGTTGATTTCACAAAGAGCCGCAACGTCATCATCGCAGCACTCATTCTGGTTCTTTCAATCGGTATCAATTATTCCGATGCAGGTGCCATCGCTTTCAGCGTAGGAAGTGCAAACATCTCACTTTCGGGACTTGCAGTCGGTTCTCTTGTAGGTATCATCCTCAATGCCATCCTTCCCGGAAAGGATTACAACTTTAACGAAGACACAGGCTCCGAAACCGGTGCAGATCTTTCGGGAATAAGCGAGAAAGAAATAGAGAAGTAAAGATAATAAAAAAGCGGGCCGTCGGCCCGCTTTTTTACTGCTTGTCAAAATATTTTTTTCCGGAATCCGGAAGGAAGTATGTTCTTATATATCCGTCTGTGGATAAGACCACAAATTCATTGGTATCCTCCACGTAGTAGCACATATCGCCGTCTTCCTGCTCTGTCTTTGAAAGAGCCGCCGGGTTATTGATAACAGCGGACGCAGCTGCTTCATAATCAGCCGCGGATGCAAATCCCATTTCCCGACCGTGCTTATCATAATGATTGTTCAAAAGATCCGAATTTCTGAACCTGTAAACAGTCTGTTCCTGCCCGGAGTCTTCTGTTTCGGTTTCAACCGGCGTTTCTTCTTTTA
>ONTX01000071.1 GCA_900320825.1 uncultured Lachnospiraceae bacterium
GCAATCCTGGTGACTTCGGAAAAATCCTGCCTTACTGTGGTAAGAGGAGGATCCATATGTTTTGCGGTCTCTACATCATCAAAACCGGTGACAAGAACATCTTTTCCCACAATCTTCCCGTGTGCTTTAATGACCCTGTATACGCTTTCCGACATATCATCGTTTGCAACGGCAAAGGCTTCGGGCATTCCGTGATCCGCAATGTATTTCTCGATGAGGGGATCTATCAAATCGGTAAAATTACCCCAGATGATATGATCGTCCGAAGAATCAAGACCGTGATCGTTCATAACGCTTCTATATGCATCAAGCCTTACCTTGGCATCCGGAACAATCTTTGGCCCGGAAACGAACACGATATCCTTAACGGAATGCTGTGTGATAAGGTGCTCCACAGCCGCTTTCATTCCACCTTCATTGTCGATGGTCACATGTATTACATTTTCAAAGTCCGTATCATCTTCAAGTAAAATGATGGGAATACCCTTAAAGCCTGCAACAAATTCGCTGACTGGCATGGGGTTTGCAACAGCGGAAATGGTTCCGAAAGAAAGAAGAAGAATATCGGGCTTTTCAAAAAGTCCGTAACCGTAGAGGGGATAGTAATGATAATCAAATCCCTCATCAACATAATTATCAATATTAAGATAACGTGCAGCATCTATGCCCTGATAAAGACGGATATCAACATCCGTTCCCTCAAGCGCTTTAATTGCCTCACGTGCTATAAGCGAAGAGTTCTCAGTATGAAAACTGCCTGTCATTATGCCGACTACAGGTCTTTTCCTGTCGCCGTTATTTTTGATCCCCACGAGAAAACAATCCTCCGATCCATCCACACAAACAGTGTGTCCCCCCAAATTTGACAAATACACAGATATTTTACCATCTTCACTCAAAAAAGACCATATCACGAAGATGCAAAAAACCGCCCCGGAATATTCCGGAGCGGTCCTAAAATCCATATCAGCTATATGAATAAGGGAGAAAAACTCAGATATCGAAGCTTCCTTCCTTATCATTCATAACATAATATACCTTCTTCTCTTCAGGCTTTACATAAAGCTCAACATTGGTAAGCTCAGATGCCTTGCCGTTAAGATCATACTTCCAAACATCCTTTGCAATCTTAACAAGATCAGCCTCGGTATACTCTCTGTCTGTGAACTGAAGAACAACCTTGCTCTTAAGGTCAGCCTTCTTAGCTGCGGGTTTCTTTGCTGCAGGCTTCTTTGCTGCGGGCTTCTTTGCTGCAGCCTTAGGTGCTTCGGTCTTAGCTGCTGCCGCTACAGGCTTTGCAATAGACTTCTTCTCAACTGCCATAATATTCTCCCTTCTGGAACAACATAAAAAAAATTTACTCCTCAGAGGAATTAATCCTCAAACACAAAGATTTTATAATAACAAACGCTTTTTGTCAATGAAAATCAGTATCTGCGTCAGTTTTTCAGATAGTCCATAAGCTTATCATACTGCCTTGAAGCTTCAGCATATCCCTCATCATACAATTTCTTAAGATGCTCCGGATTCTTGTCTATCCTCTTTGTATCGCTTTTTTGCTGAGGTCTTATGACAAAAGCTTTTCCTTCCTTCTCCATCTCAAGCACGTGTTCCATCTGTCTGTTATACCTGATGTCACGGTTTCTTAACAGCTTCCACACCCAGGGATAACGGGCATATCTGACTCTTAATGTGGCAATCTCATATGAAGGAACGGGTGTCCTTACATACCCCACTTCCTTTGTCAGCACCACCACATTTTTGGCATTTCCAGATGAGATGGATTTCTTCAGAGGGATGGCATCGCTTAAGCCGCCGTCAAGATATTTCTTTCCGTCGATCTCAACCATCCTTGCAATAAGAGGAAGGGACGCCGATGCCCTGATCATATCCATATCTTTTCCGTCGCAGGTTTTGATACGGAGGTAATCAGGTTTTCCCGTCTCCACATCTGTCACAACCGCATATGCATTTCCTTCGTATTTTGCATATGTGTCATAGTCAAAAGGATTGAGCTTTGTGGGAACCAGATCATATGCGATGCCTGTATTAAAAAGATTGCCTGTGGTCACAAGGGAAGGAATGCCGCAATACCATCTGGTATCAAGGTACTCCGTGCTTACATCAAAGGACCTTCCCCTTTGCTTCGCCAGATAACTTGTCATATGACAGGCACCTGCGCTCACTCCGTAGACGCTTGAAAAGATTATGTCCTTATCAAGAAAAAAATCCAGAACTCCCGCAGTAAAGAGTCCCTTCATTCCTCCTCCTTCAAGAACAAGTCCCGCATTATACATAAATATTCCCTCTCTGAATCCGGTATCAAAAACCGGAAAATTAATATTCGCTTCTTACAAACTTTTCGATAACCGGAAGAGATCTTTCCACCTTCTCCGTATCTATGCAGTATGCCATTCTGAAATATCCCGGCGCCATAAAGCTGTCTCCGGGAACAAGCACAAGATCATACTTAAGAGCCTTGTTACAAAACGCAACCGAGTCCTCTTCAAGAGCCTTGGGAAAGATATAAAAGGTTCCGCCGGGTCTTACTACGGTAAATCCGAGACTGACAAGCTTGTCATAAATCAGATTCATATTTTTTTCATATACGGACAGATCTGCAGTCAGATCGATATTCTCTGCGATTGCTCTCTGCATTATGGAGGACGGACAATTGTGACCGATGCCCCTTGATACCTGTACTGCCATATCCACCAGAATATCAGCTCCCTCGGCAGCGGGGTTTACCGCCATATATCCTATTCTTTCACCCGGAAGTGAAAGTGACTTTGAATATGAATAACACATTATGGTGTTGTCATAATACTTTGAAATGCAGGGTGCCTCTTTACCGTCAAAGACGATCTCCCTGTAGGGTTCATCTGAAATGATATAGATGGCATGGGAGTATTTTTTCTGTGCATCCGAAAGCATCCCGGAAAGCTTCTTAACAGTCTCCTCGGAATAGACAACTCCCGAAGGATTGTTGGGGGAATTGATGAGGACCGCCATGGTCTTTTCATTTATCATGGATTCGAACTCATCAAAATTGATCTGAAAACTTTCGGTATCGGGGCTTACGCATTTAAGCACCGCACCTGACAGATTAACGTAGGGTCTGTACTCGGGAAAAAACGGAGCAAAAGTTATTATCTCATCGCCGGGGCTTGTGACTATCCTGAATGCATGCGCAAGAGCTGACGCCGCCGCACTGGTCATAAAGATGTGCTCCCTTTTATAGGGGATACCGAATCTTTTTGAAAGAGATGATGCAACTGCATCTCTCACCTCGGGAATACCGGGATTGGGAGAATAACCGTGAAGCGATCTTGAATCCATCTCTGTAAGCATTCTGATCATGGACTTGTTGATAGCATCCGGAACAGGCACGGAAGGATTGCCGAGACTGTAATCAAAAACATTCTCATATCCGATCTCCCTGCCGCGCTCTGCGGCCCTTCCCGCAAGATCTCTTATAACTGACTTTGCACCCAGCATTTCTTTATATACTTCTGTAAGCATTTCTCTCTCCTGATAACGGATATATGATGGTCACTGAATCCGTTTTACATAAAGGCCATCCGTCAACTAAAAACGCATCTTTTAAATTTTAAACGTAAACAATGAAGATATCAAGCAAACTATTGACTTGAAACGTCAAACTATATAAGATGTTTTTGTTGCTTTCCCGTAAGCAGCTTATCATCCGGTCCTGCGCAGTGCGACCCTGTGAACCGTGTCAGGTGGGGAACCAAGCAGCACTAAGCAGACCGTCCATGTGCCGCAGATCAGCCGGATGGTGAGTTGCTTTCGGGAATGCAACTTTTTTAAATTCCATGGATATGATCGATACCGAAAAATACTATAAGGACTGCACGCTGTGCCCCAGAAAATGTCATGCCGACAGAACTTCGGGCAAGACAGGCTTTTGCGGAATGAGCAGTGATCTTAAGCTTGCAAAAGCATATAAGCACATGTGGGAAGAACCATGCATCACCGGCAAAAACGGTTCCGGCACCGTCTTTTTTTCGGGATGCAATATGAAATGCATCTTCTGCCAAAATGCCGAGATCTCACACGGAGGCTTTGGCGCTGTGTCAGATGCGGAAGGCCTTGCCAGTATATTTATCGATCTTCAGGATAAAAATGCATCAAACATAAATCTCGTAACGGGAACCTGCTTCATCCCGCATATCCGGGGTGCAATAATAAGTGCAAAGGAAAAAGGGCTGCACATTCCTGTTATCTTCAACTGCGGAGGATACGAATCCGCAGAATCCCTTAAGCTTTTGGAGGGACTCATTGATATCTACATGCCGGACATGAAATACTCATCGGATCTTTTGTCCCGGGAACTGAGCAGTGCTCCGGATTACTTTGAGACTGCAAAAAAAGCCATATCGGAAATGTTCAGACAAACCGGCAGGGTCGAATTTAATGAAAAGGGTCTTATGATAAAAGGTACTCTCGTAAGACATCTAATCCTTCCCGGAAATACCGGAGATTCAAAAAGGATCCTGAGATTCCTTCATGATACATACGGAAATGATATACTGATCAGCATTATGAACCAGTATACGCCGATGCCCACCGTAGAGAGCCACCCTCTGCTTTCACGAAAGGTAACGGATGAAGAATATAAAAGGGTGCTTGATTTTGCTGAAAAGATCGGAATAGAAAACGGCTTCATCCAGTACGGAGAAGCCGCATCCGAATCATTTATACCCTCATGGGATCTGGAGGGGATCAAAGTCTCCCCTGTTCCTCCATGTACTTAAGATAACTCTCGACCAAAAGCGCGATCTTGAAAGTTACCGCATCATCAAAGTTTCTCAGATCAAGTCCGGTGATCTTCTCTATCTTTTCAATCCTGTAAACCAGAGTATTCCTGTGGATGAAAAGATGTCTTGATGTTTCCGAGATATTCAGATTGTTCTCATAGAATGTCTTAACGGTATTTCTTGATTCCTCATCAAGTTCATCAAGTATTCCGCCGTCAAATATCTCACTTAAAAACATTTCGCAAAGAGGTATGGGAAGCTGGTATATAAGCCTTCCGATTCCGAGATTGGTAAATGCAAATACGTCTTTTTCGGCATAGAATATGGAACCCACGTCCATTGCCATCTTTGCTTCCTTGTATGACCTTGAAAGCATCTTAAGTTCGGGAGCAACACTTCCGTAGGATACCTTGGCGGAGATCATGGCCTCCGTGTTAAGACTGGATACTATGGCATCTGCGATCTCTTCAAGTGCAGAACTGTCCGCTTCGTTTTTGAATGTCTTTATAAGTATCACGGACCCTTCATCAACACTTGTGATCACATCACCTCCCTGGGGAGAATAAAGACCCTTTAGAAGATCCTTTACAAGTCCGTCATTATCCGATTTTGCAGATACGATATACACGCATCTTGATATATCCTCATCCACTTTTAATTTCTTCGCCCGGGAACGGACATCCTGGGCAAGCAGATTATCAAGTATCAGATTCTGAAAAAAACTTCCCTTATCATTTTTCTCGTTATATGCATCCGAAAGCTCTAAGATATGGGCTGCGCATATCTTTGCCACCTGATGAGCCTCATCTCTTCCGCCTTCAAGGGCAAGGATGTATTTTATCCCCTCTTCATCAGATACCTTGTAAAAATACATTCCGCCGGATTCCTGGGAATCGGCCTGGGAATTGATAAAACCTTCAAGTTCTCCTCCCTGAAGCTGGGGGCCGGAAGCACTTGCTATAAGGTTTCCGCTGACGTCATACAGCGAGATCCCGATTTTTGTTATGGACTGAAGCGATGATAAACTTTTTGATAAAACCTGACTTGTGATCATAGAACCATCTCCGTTTTTCAGACATTAAGATGATGAAGATACTTAAAAAAAACATCCCGGGCGTGACTTGCCCGGGATGAAAGTGAAAGTCTTGTATTAGTTGGTGATAACTTTCTCGGTTTCCTTATCGAATACGTGAATCTTCTCGATGTCGATAGCGAATCTGATGTTATCGCCGGGTCTTGCATTGGTACGAGGATCGACTCTTGCGGTGATAGGGAACTCTTCAAGATCGAAGTAAAGGAATACTTCAGCACCCATAAGCTCGTAAACCTTAACAACTGACTCGAATACGCTTGCGGGAGAAGTCTCGATGTACATCTCTGAATCGTAAACGTCCTCAGGTCTGATACCGAAGGTAACGATCTTTCCGTCATAACCGCCCTCGATGAGCTTTCTGCTCTTTGCGGGAGGAAGAGGAATGCTGTGTCCTGCAATCTCAAGATTAGCAACATCACCGTCAACAACAACAGTTGCATCAAGGAAGTTCATCTGAGGAGATCCCATGAATCCTGCAACGAAGAGGTTGCAAGGCTTGTCATAAAGGTTCTGAGGAGAATCAACCTGCTGGATGATTCCGTCCTTCATAACTACGATACGATCGCCGAGGGTCATAGCCTCTGTCTGGTCGTGGGTAACGTAGATGATGGTGGTTCCGAGTCTCTGGTGAAGCTTTGCGATCTCGATTCTCATCTGTACACGAAGCTTTGCATCAAGGTTTGAAAGAGGCTCGTCCATAAGGAATACCTTAGGGTTACGAACTATAGCACGTCC
>ONTX01000210.1 GCA_900320825.1 uncultured Lachnospiraceae bacterium
CGTGCGGGCATCAAGGTACCTTTTTTTGAGAAAAAAGATGTGCTGAAGCTTCAGCTGATACCCATCGATGTTAAGACAAGTTCCGCGGTTCCCACTGCAGACTATATCAATATCATGGTTGATGCCACTGTTAATGTACAGATCGGACATACTCCCGAACTTATAAAGAAGGCATCCAAGAATTTCCTGAACAAAAAGCCCGAGTATATCGCAACCGTTGCAAGAGAAGTGCTTGAAGGTAATGTCCGTGAGATCGTCGGTAAGATGCATCTTGAAGAGATGGTTTCGGACCGTCAGAAGTTTGCTACTCTTGTAAAAGAAAATGCTGATCCCGATCTTGAAGCAATGGGTCTTGTTATCACAAGCTTCAATGTCCAGAACTTTGTAGATGACAACCACGTTATCGAAAACCTCGGTGTTGATAATGTGGTACGTATTCAGAAGGCTGCAGCAATTTCAAGAGCAGAGTCTGAAAGAGATATCAAGATCGCCCAGGCACAGGCAGATAAAGCTGCTAACGAAGAACAGGTTAAGTCACAGACTGAGATTGCTACCAAGCAGAATGAACTTGCCATCAAGCAGTCAGAACTGAAGCAGGAAGCAGATACCAAGCAGGCTGTTGCGGATGCGGCTTACGAGATCCAGCAGCAGGAACAGAGAAAGACCATCGAAGTTACCAGAGCAAATGCGGACATTGCGCGTCAGGAGAGAGAAACTGAGCTCAAACAGCGTGAAGCAGATGTTAAGGAACAGGTCCTCAACGCCGAAGTAAGAAAGAAAGCAGATGCTGAGAAATATCGCCGTCAGCAGGAAGCTGAAGCCAGCCTTATTGAAAGACAGCGTGAGGCGGATGCACGTAAGTACGAGCAGGAGAAAGCTGCAGAGGCAGTCAAGGCTCAGGCTGATGCAGCTGTATATGCAAAGGAAAAGGAAGCTGCCGGTATTGCCGCTGTAGGACGTGCTGAGGCAGAAGCGATCCAGGCAAAGGGTCTTGCTGAAGCTGAGGCAATGGAAAAGAAGGCAGAAGCATATGCTAAGTATAACAATGCCGCTATCACTGAAATGATCATTAAGCAGCTGCCTGCGATTGCAAAGGAAGTTGCCGCTCCCATCGCATCCATCGACAAGGTTACCGTTATCGATTCCGGCAGCGGTGAGTCCGGTGTTTCAAGCGTTGGCGGTTATACTCCCGCAGTCATGGCCAAGGTCATCCAGGCTGTTAAAGAAACCACGGGATTTGATCTTATGGAAGTCATGAAGGCCCAGACATATGATGCCAAGGTAACAAAGAACATCAATGTAACGGGACTTGAAGCGGAAACTGCTAAAAAGATCGTTGATTCCGTAAATAATGATATTGAAGAGTGATCTTTTGATATAATATAAAAAAATTTTATTAGGGGGTTATATCATGATCTATAAATGTAAAAACTGTGGCGGAGATATGCAGTTCAATCCTGCGATCGGAAAGATGCAGTGTCCTTTCTGTGATTCCATTGAATCCGAGGAAGTGAGCACCGGTTCGGAGATCAAGGACGGTGATGTTGCAACTGAAGAAACTGCTGATGAACTGGGATTTTCCAAGGTAGGAAATCTTCTCTGCCCCAACTGTAATTGCGAGATAGAACTTGGAAAGTTTACATCTGCTCTTAAATGTCCCGCATGTGATTCCAATATCATCATCGATGCCAGAATGAAGGGTGAGTATAAGCCTGAGTTCATGACTCCTTTCAAGATCGATGAGAAGAAGGCAAAGGACATGATAAAGGAGAAGTTTGCTTCCATGAAGTTTGCTCCCAGGGATCTTGTCAGCGAGGCCAGACTCAAGAAGATCCAGGGATGGTATATGCCCACATGGTTCTATGATATTGATGCAACCCTTAACTTTGATGCCATCGGTATCATTGAAAACACCCACAGAGAGGGAAATACCGAGTATACCGACATTGATTCATATGATGTTAAGCGTGTCATCGATGCAAAGTTCAACAAGCTTCCCGTTGATGCGGCTAACGACCTTCCCGATGAGATGATGGATCTTCTGGCTCCTTTTGATACCAAGGATTCAATGCCTTACGATTCCAAGTATATGTCAGGATTCTATTCCGAGCAGTACAATCAGAGTGCTGAGGAATTAAGACCCAGAGCAAATGCCCAGGTTGAAAAATTCGGAGAGAGCATGTGCCGTGATGATGTTCAGAAGGCAAGCGGACACGGATATACCAGACTTGATAACGATCGTTTCAATGTAACCTACAAATCCGTAACCACGCATTACGGACTGATGCCTGTTTGGAAATACGATTATTCCTACAAGGATCAGCCCTATCCCTTCTATATCAACGGACAGACCGGTAAAATTGTCGGTACCGCCCCCGTTGATCCTAAGAGAGTATGGAGTTTCTCGGCGATCGTTACCGCTGTTATCATGGCTATCGGTATCGCTCTTGCAATGTTCATGAACTTCACTCCCATTGCACCTGTTGTTATCGCACTCATTATCGGCCTTATAATAGCTCTTGCAAACCTTCATCCTTCAGCCGGCAAGGTTACCGTCAACTCGGCGACCTATGTATCCGATAAGGATAAGAACGTAAAGCTTAGGACCGATAATCACCTTCGCAAAGAAACAAAGACAAGACAGATAAGCAGTAATTAATATATTTACAGGGGTTCCCTCGGGAACCCCTTATTTTTGAAAGAAAAGTGTCAAAAGTGTTGACAAAAGCCGTAAAAATCTGTATATTAACTAAGTTCGTGTATTAACGTGTCTCGCTTTTTATGCATCCCGTCAATGCAGAAGAAAGCATAAACATAAGTTACTTAATGTTTTTGGTTTTATGGAGGTGTTACTTTGGCTAACATTAAATCTGCAAAGAAAAGAGTTCTTGTTGATCGCAGAAATGAAGAGAAGAATAAGGCTGTTCGTTCAGCTTCCAAGACTGCAGTTAAGAAGCTTTACGCTGCTGTAGAGAAGGGCGACAAGGCTGCTGCACAGGCCGAGCTTGCAAGTGCAACCAAGACTCTTGAGATGGCTGCATCAAAGGGCGTTTATCACAAGAATAACGTCGCTAACAAGACATCCAAGATGGCTAAAGCTGTTAACAAGATGGCTTAACTTTTTGTATTATCTTAATTTATCAAACCCTCGGAGACATCCGGGGGTTTTTTTGAAAATGGTGTTTTATGGATAAAAGTCTTATTAGAAATTTTTGCATAGTAGCGCATATTGACCACGGCAAGTCCACCCTTGCCGACCGTATCATTGAGAAAACCGGTCTCCTCACCGCAAGAGAAATGCAGGAGCAGGTTCTCGATAATATGGATCTGGAAAGAGAAAGAGGCATTACCATCAAGTCTCAGGCTGTTAGAACTGTCTTCAAGTCCCAGGACGGTAATGAGTATATCTTCAACCTCATTGATACTCCGGGTCATGTAGACTTTAACTACGAGGTTTCAAGAAGCCTTGCAGCCTGCGACGGAGCCATACTCGTTGTGGATGCGGCTCAGGGTGTTGAGGCCCAGACTCTTGCCAATGTATACCTTGCCCTTGATCACGGCCTTGATGTTTTCCCCGTTATAAACAAGATAGATCTCCCTTCGGCAGAGCCTGAAAGAGTTATTGAAGAGATAGAAGATGTCATCGGTATTGAAGCACAGGACGCACCTCTTATTTCTGCAAAGAACGGAATAGGTATTGATGAAGTCCTTGAAGCTGTGGTTAAGAAGGTTCCTGCTCCGGGGGGCGATGAGAATGCACCTCTTTCAGCACTTATCTTTGATTCCCTCTATGATTCATATAAGGGTGTTATCGTCTTTGTCCGTATCATGGACGGTACCGTTAAAAAAGGAACCAAGATCAGGATGATGGCAACCGGTGCCTGCGAAGAAGTTGTGGAAGTCGGATACTTCGGTGCGGGAAGGTTTATTCCCTGCGATGAACTTTCTGCGGGAATGGTCGGTTATATAACAGCATCCATTAAGACACTTTCTGAGACTGCAGTGGGTGATACCGTTACCGATGCTGAGAATCCCTGTGCGGAGCCTCTTCCCGGTTATAAAAAGGTTCAGCCCGTTGTTTACTGCGGAGTATATCCTGCAGACAGCTCAAAGTATGAGGACCTTAAGGAAGCTCTTGAAAAACTCCAGCTTAATGATGCATCTCTTTTCTATGAGCCCGAGACTTCCCTTGCCCTTGGCTTTGGTTACAGATGCGGATTTTTAGGTCTTCTCCATCTTGATATCATTCAGGAAAGGCTTGAAAGGGAATATGACCTTGATCTTGTTACAACAGCTCCTTCCGTTGTCTACAAGGTTTATAAAACAGACGGCACTGTTATAGATCTTACCAATCCTTCAAATCTTCCCGATCCCAGTGAGATCGATTATATGGAGGAGCCCATAGTAAATGCAGAGATAATGGTCACCAAGGATTATGTGGGATCCATTATGGAACTCTGCCAGCTAAGACGCGGAAGATATATCAGCATGGAATATATCGATGCGGGAAGAGCACTTCTTAAATACGAGCTTCCCTTAAATGAGATAATCTATGATTTCTTCGATGCTCTTAAATCAAGATCCAAGGGATATGCTTCCTTTGACTATGATCTTAAGGGTTATGAAAAGAGTACTCTCGTTAAGCTTGATATCCTCATCAATAAAGAGCAGGTAGATGCTCTCAGCTTTATAGTACACGGTGATTCCGCTTATGACAGAGGAAGGAAGATGTGCGAAAAGCTTAAGGACGAGATCCCCAGGCACCTTTTTGAGATACCCATCCAGGCATGTGTGGGCGGAAGAGTCATTGCCCGTGAGACAGTTAAGGCTATGAGAAAAGACGTCCTTGCAAAGTGCTATGGTGGTGATATCACACGTAAGAAGAAGCTTCTTGAAAAACAGAAAGAAGGAAAGAAGCGTATGAGACAGGTAGGAAATGTAGAGATCCCCCAGTCTGCATTCATGAGTGTGCTTAAGTTAGACGAGGATAAATAATATCCGCAGATTAGTGTTTTTATCTCTGACTATTTATGAAAGAAACATCCGAACTCTACATTCACATACCTTTTTGTGCTAGGAAATGTCTTTATTGTGATTTCACGTCATTTCCCGCAGATGATGATATAAAAGAAAAATATATAGATTCCCTTTTGTCTGAACTTATCATGATCGGAGAAGAAAAATGTAAGGAGCCCCTTTCCTCTGTTTTTATCGGAGGAGGGACTCCTTCTGTTTTAAAAAGTGAAAAGATCTCTTCGGTCATGGAATGCGTACATGAAAACTTTGCTCTGTGTGATGATGCGGAGATAACAATTGAATGTAATCCCGGAACCGTCACCTCTGAAAAACTTAAGGACTATAAAGATTCAGGCATAAACAGGATCAGTTTCGGTCTTCAGTCATCCCATGATGAGGAACTTAAAAAACTGGGAAGGATCCATACATATGCAGATTTTTTGAAAAGCTATGATGATGCGGTAAATGCCGGATTTGAAAATATCAATGTGGATCTTATGAGTGATATTCCCGGGCAGACTCTTTCAAGCTGGGAACAGACTCTTAAGAATGTATGCAGCCTTGATCCTTCCCATATCTCAGCTTACAGCCTGATAGTGGAAGATGAGACGCCTTTTGGTGAGATGATGAAAAACGGTGAACTTGATATGCCGGATGAAGACACTGACCGGGAAATGTATCATATGACTCCGGAAATCCTTGGTGAGTACGGATATGAAAGATATGAGATATCCAATTATTCAAAAAAAGGGTCTGAGTGCCGTCACAATACAGGCTACTGGACCGGTGTCATGTATTACGGAGCAGGGCTTGATGCTTCGTCCTATTATGACCATTCAAGGTTTGTGAATACTGATGATATACTGGAGTATATCAAAGACCCGTTAAACGGTCATTTTCTAATAGAAAAGCTTTCAAAAGAAGATTTGATGAGTGAATTCATGATACTGGGGCTGCGTCTTACAAAAGGGATATCTGCAGCTGAATTTAAGGATCGTTTTTCTGCTGATTTAGATGATGTATACGGAAAAAGGATAGATGCAAATATCCGTGACGGACTGCTTGAAAGAGCAGCCGGCAGGGTATTTTTGACCGAAAAAGGCCTTGATCTTGCCAATGTGGTAATGCAGGGCTTTATTTGAGTTTGTTTTTCTTGTTATTTTCCCCTCGCTATTGTAGAATATATTAGTAATTTTGTTTTTACATTCTGTTTTTTTCGATGTTTTTTTGTCAAAAATGACAGACATGATCAGTCAAAGATTCACCCGATCGTTACCGGAGGAATGATTTGAAATTCGTTAAGTGGGAAGATCTGAAAAGCGGAATGAGGCTTGCGCGCCCCATCTATTCCAAGAGCGGCGTTTTGCTTTATGAAAGAGACGCAAAGCTTACGGATGCGGGTATTGAGTCTGTTAAGAATTTCGGACTTCTCGGAATATATATTCTTGAGCCTGCAGAACCTCTTCCTCCCATGAGTGAGGAGGATCTTGAATTCGAGAAATTTGAGATCAAGACCGTATCCTCTCTTCAGGATGAACTTGGCAGGATCGTAAGTACAAAGAAGCAGAGAAATCTTCCTACTCTTGTAAGCCAGATCATCAGAAAGTACGGACATCATGACGATAAGGTTCATTTTTACCAGAATCTGAGATCGAAGGATGATTTTGTCTGCAGGCATATGTTTAATACCGCGATCCTCTGTGCTCTTATGGCCAGTAGGATGAATATATCGGTTGAGAACCGTCTTATCCTTGTTACTGCAGCTTTAGTACATGATGTGGGTAAGATGAAGTCAGCTAACGATGCAGTTTACGGCGGTGAGACAGATCCTGATAAGATCGCAGCAATGTACGATGAAGCCATAAAGACCTGCGAGGAGTTTGAAGATGTTTTCGCCAGCGACGGCCCCATGATCAGACGTATCTGTCAGCAGGCCTTAAGATGCCAGAAAGCAGCCGATCTTCACATGCCTCTTGAAGTCAAGAAAGTTATTACCGAAGCAAAGATACTGCAGGTTGCCGGAAGATATGATGAGATAACCGGTATGAGCCTTACGGGTGAAAGCCTTTCAGAGGTAAGAGCTATCCTTGAGTTCCAGGACAATGAAGAGATATATGATCCCAATGTGGTTCAGGCGCTTATAGACAGCGTGTTCATTCTTTTCCCCGGTGTAAGCGTGGAACTATCTTCCGGAGAAAAGGCTCTTATCATAAACGAGAATCCGCAGAATATATTAAAGCCTACGGTAATCACTTTCCGTCAGAACTCTATCATGGATCTTTCGGATTCGGATCACTCGGATATCCGTGTTGTTGATATCATGAAGACTCTGGACAACAGATATATAATGACGGACAGTCAGGCAGAAGGTATCAATATTTCCTGACCTTTTCGGAAAGGAAGTATAAATATAAAAAATAATTTTAGGGGTGAAACAAAATGGTTGATATCTATGACGTAATGCAGAAAGCCAAAAATGCCGGCGCCAGTGACGTGCATATCACGGTTGGTGTACCTCCCATGATGAGAGTTAACGGCAGTCTTATGAAGATAGACGGGTACGACAGACTGATGCCTCAGGATACTCTCGATGTGGTAATGTCCATTGCCAATCAGGAGCAGAAGGATAAGTTTATGGAGATCGGTGAATACGATATGTCATTCTCCATTCCAGCACTCGGCCGTTACCGTGTTAACATCTTCAAGCAGAGAGGTTCAGCAGGACTTGCACTCAGACTTGTCGGTACCGAGATTCCCAATCCCGAAAAGCTCGGCGTTCCCAAGGCTGTTATCGAGCTTTATGAGAGAAAGAGAGGACTTATCCTCGTAACAGGACCTACCGGATCCGGTAAATCTACAACCCTTGCATCTATCATAGATAAGATCAACGAACACCGTGATGCACATATTATCACACTTGAGGACCCTATCGAGTACCTTCACATGCACAAGAGATCCGTTGTAAACCAGCGTGAGATCGGTATGGACTCCGGATCATATGCTGCTGCACTTCGTGCAGCACTCCGTGAAGACCCCGATGTTATCCTCGTCGGTGAGATGAGAGACCTTGAGACCATTTCAACTGCTATTACCGCAGCAGAGACAGGTCACTTGGTCCTTTCAACCCTCCATACCATCGGTGCAGCATCCACCGTCGACCGTGTTATCGACGTATTCCCTCCTCACCAGCAGCAGCAGATCAGAGTCCAGCTTGCAGGCGTTCTTGAGGCGGTTATTTCCCAGCAGCTCATTCCTACATATGACGGAAAGGGCCGTGTAGCTGCATTCGAGGTTCTTCTTGCTAACCACGCTATCAGAAACCTTATCCGTGAAGGTAAGTCACACCAGATCATGGGTGTAATGCAGACCAATAAGGCAATGGGTATGATCACCATGGACGAAGCAATCTGCAACTTCTTCTACGAAGGAAAGATCGACAGAGATCAGGCTATCCACTTTGCACAGGATCCCGACGCAATGGAGATCAAGATCTGATCGTTTCGGACATTTATACACTGCAGGATGGGCAAATGCCCATCCTGTTTTTTATTTGAAATAATCAAGGTCCGGTCTGTAGGATGCGGCTTCCATCAGATGTTCTTTTTTTATGTTTTCGGATCCTTCTATATCCGCGATGGTCCTTGATACTCTCAGGATCCTGTGGTAGGAGCGGGCGGAGAGGTCAAGGCTTTGGTACAGCTGCCGGGCAATATCTTTTTCCTTTTTTCCAAGTTCGCAGAAGGTATTTATTTCATCTTCTCCAAGATCTGCATTGAATCTGATGTCCGTTCCTTCGTACCTTTTGTTTTGCATTTCCCTGGCTCTTAATACCTGATCAGCCATTTCCGAAGAGGATGTGTTTTTTTCATCCCCTTTGAGCCGTGTAATGTCTATGTTTTTGAGTTCGCAGCAAAGATCTATCCTGTCCAGTATGGGGCCTGATATCTTTCCCAGATATCTCCTGATCTCGTTTTCCGTACATCTGCATTTACCACGGTCAGGATAGTAGCCGCAGGGACAGGGATTCATGGCGCATATCAGCAGGAAATCCGCCGGATATTCAACAGAGTATCTTACCCTGGATATCAATATCTTTTTATCTTCCAGGGGCTGTCTTAAGCTTTCTATTGCATCCCTTCCGAATTCTGTGAATTCATCCAGAAATAAAACGGACCTGTGGGCAAGAGAAATGATACCCGGTCTTGGATTTTGTCCTCCTCCCGTAAGTGCCTGGCTTGTAACGGTGTGGTGTGGTGACTGAAATGCTCTTTTGGTTATCAGAGCTTTTCCGGGCGGCATCAATCCTGCAACGGAATATATGGTGGTCAGTTCCAGACTTTCAGATAGCGTTAGAGGCGGCATTATACCCGGTATCCTTTTGGCAATCATTGATTTTCCCGCCCCGGGAGGTCCTGTCATCAGCAGGGAATGAAAGCCTGCGGCGCTTATTACTGCAGCTCTTTTGGCTCTTTCCTGTCCGCATACATCTTCAAAGTCCGCTGATTTTTCGCTGTATGTATCAAGGATCGTCATGGGATCCGTATATATGGAGGGGAGAGTGGTTTCATCTTTTGTCATGAGATAATCGATAACAGTTTTAAGATTGTCTGCACCTCTTACCTTTATGCCGGGAACAACCGATCCTTCCGGTGCGTTTTCTGAAGGGATGATGCATTCTTTTATTCCTTTTTCACATGCTGCATGAATGATGGGAAGCACGCCTTTAACGGGACGGATCTCACCGTTTAGTCCGATCTCGCCTAAAAAGAGAATTCCTTCTGTATTTGATACGGGAAGATATTCCAGGGCAGTAAGAAGTCCTATGGTTATGGGAAGGTCGTATGATGTTGAATCTTTTTTAAGATCACCGGGAGAGAGGTTTACGGTGATCCTTGAAGGCGGGATCTTAAATCCCGCATTTTTCAGTGCGGCCCTTACTCTGTCTTTTGATTCCCGTATCTCTGTGCCGGGAGAACCGACTATATTAAAAACAGGCAGTCCCTGGTTGATATCTGTTTCCACGTGGACAATAAGTGCACTGATCCCGTTTATTGCGGCAGTTATGGTATCAGAAAACATGTATACCTCCTATTATTATTTTTTTACGTAATACCCCGGGCTTATCTGCATGGCATGCCCCTCAAGGGTTAGTTCCATAAGTATGAGACATATACCTGTTTCTCCCGGTGTATCTTTCCCACTTTCGGTTATTTCCCTGTCAATATCTTCCGCACTTTTGGGATACAGGGACAAGTACTTATAAATTTCGAGATGCTCACCGGATATATCAGGCATCTTTTCTTTTTTTCCATGGTAGTTTCTATGCCTTACATCAGCATCTGAATTGTAAACGGGTATTACACGTTCTTTATTGATAGCGTTTTCATTACATAGTTCAAATACATCCGGGTGATCTTCCAGAAGGTCCTGCATGAATATCTCCGGAGAAAGATATACTCTTGCTCCGTGACCGATCAGTCCGTTACAACCCGCTGACAGTTCATCCCCGAGCCTTCCCGGTGCGGCATATATGTCACGCCCCTGTTCAAGTGCCATGTCAACTGTGATGAGTGTGCCGCTTCGTGACCTTGCTTCAATGACGACTACCGCGTCTGACAGACCGCTTACGATCCTGTTTCTTGGAGGGAAGTATCCTGAGACTGCTTTTGTTCCCGGAGGATAAGAGGAGATAACACCTCCCCGGGTTTTAAGATCTTCGTAAAGTCCGTGATTGCTTTCGGGGTAGCAGATATCCGCACCGCTTCCAAGTACGGCATATGATTTTCCGTTTGATGATATTGCGGCCATTTGGCTTGTTCCGTCGATCCCGGCAGCCATGCCGCTTATAAGGTTAATATCGTTTTTTCCCAGTTCCCGCCCCAGCTCCCTGGCGATACGTCTTCCGTATTCCGAACACTGTCTTGCACCTATTACAGCTACAGACAGTTTGTTGTTTTCCGGCAGATCTCCGTAATAAAAAACAGCATAGGGAGGGTCCGGGATATTTTTAAGTCTGATGGGATAATCGTTATCAAATACAAAAGAGAGCTTCATTCCCGATCTTTGAAACTCATCATATTTTTTGAATATGTCATTTTCTTTCCGGTATTTTAAAAGCGGTTCAATATTTATTTTCCTGCCGGGAAGGTTTCGTAATTTTTCGTCCGGTGCGTCAAATATTTCTTTTGGTGAACCGTAGTAGTTAAAAAGACGCGGAAGTGGTCCGTTACCTATCCAGGGAACGGAAACAAGCCAGAAAGCATAAGGTCTTTCGCTTTCATCTACATGCGCAAAAAAATTATCATTTGAATACAATGATTTCCTTTCCGCTTCGGTATAAAAATGGAAAAATCGGGCGAATGCCCATGATCATACGCAGGATTTATATTAGGACATGGTTTTCCTTTATGTCAAGACATTTATTTATATGGATTATATGTTATAGTTATCATCGTAAGAAAGAAATGAAATTTTTTGCATAATATATAAGACAGATTTCCATCCGGATCCGGAGGCAAAATATGGCAGCAAGAGATAATACTAAAGAAATAAATATAGGCGGTGTTAAGATCGGTCACGGCAACCCCATTGCCATCCAGTCCATGACAAATACTCCCACATCGGATGTAGAGGCTACGGTCATGCAGATACACGCTCTTGAAAAAGCGGGATGTGAGATAGTAAGATGTACCGTTCCCGATGAAGACAGTGCCAGGGCCATAAAGGAGATCAAAAAGCAGATCTCCATACCTCTTGTTGCCGATATTCATTTTGACCATAAAATGGCTCTTATGGCTATTGATAACGGTGCCGACAAGATAAGGATCAATCCCGGAAATATCGGATCTTCCGATAAAGTAAGGGAAGTGGTTGATCTTGCAAAGCAGAAAAATATTCCCATCAGAGTGGGAGTCAATTCAGGTTCTCTTGAAAAAAACCTTATCGAAAAATACGGCGGAGTAACCGCTGAGGGCATTGTGGAAAGTGCACTTGATAAGGTTAAACTCATAGAAGATATGGGATATGACAATCTTGTGATAAGTATCAAATCTTCAAATGTCATGATGTGCGTAAAAGCCCATGAACTTATTGCGGGGAAGACTCCTTATCCCCTTCATGTCGGTATCACAGAGTCCGGAACAGTAAGAAGCGGTAATATAAAATCCTCCGTCGGTCTCGGACTTATCCTGGGTCAGGGAATAGGAGATACCGTCAGGGTTTCGCTTACGGGAGACCCCTGCGAAGAGATAGTTTCCGCAAGGCTGATACTTAAGACTCTGGGCCTTAGGGAAGGCGGAATAGATGTTGTTTCATGTCCCACCTGCGGAAGGACAAAAATTGATCTTATAGGCCTTGCAAACGAAGTCGAAAAACTTGCAGCCGCATACCCTTACAATATCAAGCTTGCGGTAATGGGATGTGTTGTTAACGGACCGGGTGAGGCGAAGGAAGCAGATCTTGGAATAGCCGGCGGTATAGGTGAAGGCCTTCTTATCAAAAAAGGTGAGATAGTAAAAAAGGTTCCCGAGAGTGAACTTTTAAATGTTTTGAAATTCGAACTGGATAATTGGAATAAATAGTTTTATAATTTTTTACGTAACTTATTTGTACCTGTTCGGGAAGGCGATAGCGCCACGGCAGGACGTTTGATGAAAGGAACTGAATATGTCTTTTATTTTTACCGAAGCTTTTTCTACGCTTAATCTTAAAGAGCGCGCTGCTCTTCTGATGAATGAAACGATCGTTTCAAAAGTCACAACACCCCCAAGTCACGATTTTCTCAATGTTTATATTGAAAGTGACCATATCATTTCCAGGGATATCTTACGTGAAGTAGAGCGTGAGATTAAAAAACAGGTCATTAATAACAACAGGACCCGTGTCAGGATCTTTATTAAATTCAACCTTCCCGTTAAGATGACTCTTCAGCAGATCCATGAACAATATATGGAGTCGGTACTTCTTGAGACGGAAGAGATCGGAGTCCTTTATTTTAATATGCTCAGAACCGCTGAGATCACTTTTGAATCACCTGATAAAATGCTGGTTTCCATAGGTGATGTTCCCGTTTACCGTAAGAAGGAAAAAGAATTTCTGGATTTTTTACGTGAAGTTTTTGTGGAAAGATTCGGTGCGGAAGGTGAAGTTGTCATCACATATCATGAAGTAAACATCGAGGTTCCGGATGATTCCGCATTTGAAGAAGATGTGAGAAATGCAACCGAAAGACTCAGAAAGTCCGATACAAAATACCTGGGAGCTCCGGAAAAAGATGATGAACCTGCAACCGAAAATACGGCATCTGCCGAGGCTTCTCCCAAAGCAGAAAAAACTCCGGAAAAGAAACCCGCTCAAAGCTCTCAGGGCGGCTCTACCGGCAGTTTCGGAGGTTCCGGCGGTAAGGTCCGTAATTTCGGAAACAGATATAATTCATTCAAAAAAAGAGAGCCTGCAAAACCGGATGATCCCAATTTTATCTACGGAAGCGAATACCCGGATGAAAAGGCAGTAGCTCTTAGCGAACTTAATGAAGGCATGAGCGTTGTCACCGTAAGGGGAATGGTATTTTCCGTTAAAGGTACTCC
>ONTX01000196.1 GCA_900320825.1 uncultured Lachnospiraceae bacterium
AATATAACGTGCGGCATAAGCGGCGCTGCGGTCTACTTTCGAAGGGTCCTTGCCCGAAAATGCGCCGCCTCCGTGCGCCCCGCGTCCACCGTAGGTGTCCACGATAATCTTGCGCCCGGTAAGGCCCGTATCCCCGGCCGGCCCGCCGATAACGAACTTGCCGGTAGGATTGATGAAGAATTTGGTGTTGTCATCGATCATCTCCTTTGGAAGAACAGGATCGAAAACATACTTTTTGATATCCTCGTGGATCTGCTCCTGGGTAACCTTGTCATCATGCTGGGTCGAAAGAACAACAGCTTCAAGTCTTACGGGCTTTCCGTTCTCATCATACTCAACGGATACCTGGCTCTTTCCGTCAGCCCTGAGATAGGGAAGTGTTCCGTTCTTTCTTACTTCAGTGAGCTTTCTTGTAAGTTTGTGTGCAAGAGAAACGGGATAAGGCATAAGTTCGGGAGTTTCGTTTACCGCAAATCCGAACATCATTCCCTGGTCTCCGGCACCGATTGCCTCGATCTGTTCATCACTCATCTGGTTCTCTCTTGCTTCAAGAGCCTTGTCGACACCCATGGCGATGTCGGGAGACTGCTTATCAAGTGCAACAAGCACGGCACAGGTATTTCCGTCGAATCCCTTTTCGGATGAATCGTATCCGATATCAACAATGGTCTTCCTTGCAATGGCCTGGATATCCACATTTGCCTTTGTGGTGATCTCTCCTGTTATAAGAACAAATCCTGTGCAGGTTGCTGTCTCGCAGGCAACGCGGCTCATGGGATCCTGCTCTACCATCGCATCAAGTATTGCATCTGATACGGCGTCGCAGATCTTGTCGGGATGACCTTCTGTGACTGACTCTGATGTAAAAAGTATTTTTTCCAAAATAATATCCTTTCCGGGCTAAAGCCCAATTAACAATTACAAAATAAAAAAACCGCTTCTCGAACCGGAAGCGGATTGATCACTAAAACAAATCTCGCTCTTATTGTTCGATAGATTCGCTCAGGTGGGCACCTTCCTTAAAGGGGTTGCCGTGGCTTCACCGGTCCTATGTACCTCTGCCAACTCTGAATAAGAGACAAATATTAATTTCTATTTAAAATTACTATATGAATAAAACTAAGTCAATGATTATTTTTAACTTGTAAGGAGCTTGAAGTTTCTGTAGTCCGTATCTCTTTCTACCACACGTATATCTGCTCCGAGATTTCTGAGTTTTATATCAAAGTCCTCATAACCTCTCTGGATATATCTGATATTATCGACCACGCTTTCGCCTTCGGCTGACAGTGCCGCAAGAACAAGTGCCGCTCCGGCTCTTAAATCGGGAACCGAAATACCTGCTCCGGTGTATTTTGAAACTCCGTCGATGATAGCGGTATTACCTTCTACCTTGATATCCGCTCCCATCCTGATAAGTTCATCCACGTATTTGAATCTGTTTTCGAAAATGCTCTCCGTTACGATACTGGTTCCTTCCGCAAGTCCGAGAACGACAGTGATCTGGGGCTGCATATCCGTAGGGAATCCGGGATAGGGAAGAGTCTTGATATGTGTATGTCTGAGATTTCTCGAACATACGACTCTTACCTGGTCACCGTGTTCGGAAACTTCGCATCCGGTCTCTATAAGCTTTGCACTGATGGATTCAAGGTGCTTGGGGATGACGTTCTTTACCATTACATCACCCTTGGTTGCAGCGGCGGCAAGCATGAAAGTTCCGGCTTCGATCTGGTCGGGAACTATTGCGTAATCCGTTCCGTGCAGTCTCTGGACACCTCTGATACGGATCACATCGGTACCTGCGCCCTTGATGTTGGCTCCCATTGAGTTAAGGAAGTTTGCAACGTCAACGACATGGGGTTCCTTGGCTGCGTTCTCTATGATGGTCTTGCCCTCGGCAAGGGATGCTGCAAGCATTACATTGATGGTAGCTCCGACGCTTACCACGTCCATGTATATATGACTTCCCACCAGGCGCTCTGCCTTGGTCCTGATCATTCCGTGCTCAAGTACAACCTCTGCACCCAGTGCCCTGAAACCCTTGATATGCTGGTCAATGGCCCTGCATCCGATGTCACATCCGCCGGGAAGTGTTACTTCAGCGGTCTTGTACTTTCCGAGCATTGCGCCGATCAGATAATAAGATGCCCTGATCTTCTTGATATTGTCATCACATACAACCGTGTTATTGATATTTGAAGCATTTATCGTAACACTGTGACGGTCTTCTTTTTTTACTATTATCCCGATACCTGCCATAGCGTCCATAAGGACATTGGTATCACGCACATCGGGAACATTTTCTATATGTACGGTATCATCGGTCATAACCGATGCGGCAAGAATAGGAAGTGCGGCATTCTTGGCTCCGCCTATCTCTACTTCTCCGACCAGTGAGTTTCCACCGCGAATAAGGTACTGTTCCATAAAAGCCTCTTAAATCTATCCAAACAGATACTCAAACCTGCGTGCCACGGAGCACTTCCGTTCACGCACGCACATGTAAAATTTACCACAAAATGCTGTGGCTGTCCACCCTGACGCCACAATATTTATGTAATATTAACAATAAATCCTGTATTTTTGTCTTAAGTTTGTGATTAATATACAATCAAAAAACGGTTTCTCAGGTCTTTAAGATTCCGCTTTCATTTCGGAATATGCTTCCTCTATCAGGCCTCCCACATATTTTCCGATATTTTTGACCGTATCCTTATCCAGGGTCTTGGGATCTATGGGATCAAGAAAACGCACCTTAACCTTGGTTCTTCTTACGAAAGGAATATGTCTGATGAGAATGTTCTCCGTTCCCAGCAGCACAAAAGGCTGGATCATGGCACCGCTCTTAAGAGAGATCTTAAAACTTCCGTTATGCATCTCAAGAAGTTTGTCCGATGTGTAATCCCTGTTTCTCGTACCTTCCGGGAAAATAAGAACCGACACTCCTTCTTTTTCAAGTTCAATGGCCTTCAGGATCACATCAAGACCGCTCCTGGGATTCTTTCTGTCCAGGAACTGGCAGTGCAGGATCCTCATCCATACATTTAAAAGAGGTACATTATTGATGGATTTTTTCGCTATAACGCCTGTGGGACATTTGCAGAGAGGATACCCGATCACAATATCGAATATGCTCCTGTGGTTTGCCACATAAAGAACTCCTCCTTCGGCAGGAACCTTTTCCCGGCCCGTAACTTCCAGCTTAACACCGCAGATAAAGCTTACACACCTGAAGCCCCACATGACAACGGAGTTAGCAAGCCTGTCTCCCGCACTCCTGTTCTTTTTGCCCATCAGAAATGATATGAGCATCAGCGGAGTCGTCAGTACAAGGAAAAGAACTACGTATATGAGTGCCAATAATAATCTGATCATTTTATCTCTCTCTTTTTTTATTATTACAGCATTCCGCTTTCTTCAAGTTCGGCCAGGTAATCACATATAAGGTAATAAAGACCTGCCGATCTGCTGTCGGGTTCAAATACCGTGGATTCCACATTCAGTCCCGACAGATAATGAAACATCTGCTGTATGGTCATATTGTATTCATAACCCCTGAGTATATAATTGGCGCACATAAGCTTTCTTATATGATCTCTCATCTCAGCATCGCCGCTTATTCCCGATGAAACAGGGTTTACTATCTCTCTTCGTCTGTTATTGATATCCTGCGCATCTGCAAGAATTCGTCCCACCAGAAGATCACAGAGCTCCTTATCTATGGACTGCCTTGTAACGATATAAGTCATTGCTCCATACATATATCCGTCTTCAAGATATGAATCATTTGTACGGAAGGAATCCTTGTATTCCATGATCTCATTGTAATAGGAATACTCTCCGGATGCCCTGTAAAGTTCCGTCAGTGCCCTGAAGGATACGGCATCGCTCCTTATCACATTTCCGCTCTGGGAATAAATGGACGATGCCTTCTGAAGACATTCCGTTGCCAGAGAGCTGTCATAATCCTTATACAAAAAACTGAACTTGGCAAGGATGGTTGCATACTGGACCGCGTCATTTCCCTCGCTTCCCTGATAATCCCTGCCGGATATCCAGTCCCTTACAACTGTAAGAGCTTCGGGCGCTCCGGATACGATGGAATCCGACGGATCCTGCTCATCCTCTTTTTCAAACCACTCATATGCCTGAAGATAATCAAGCACCGTTTCGGGATCGGCAGACAGATCCCTGCATGATTCGATCACCTGATTCCCATAGCTCTTCGAAAAATCCTCAAACAAAGTCCCTGATATCACAAATTCTTCCGAGCATCCGTAAATATCGCACTCCACACGGTAAGTACCTTCGGTCTTCAGATCCGAAAATGAGGCTTTGATAAGAGAATCTCCCATTTTTGAATTTTCGAAGGCTCCCTCATATATGATCCTTCCCTGGGACATATCCCTTATGGAAAAATGTTCCGGGACACCGGCTTCAGGTGACAGTCTTAAAATGACATATTTTTCGGAAGCTGCAGAATAACCTCTTACGTCAGCCATGACAGAAGGCACGGATGCAGGCAGCTCATAGTCCAGAACAGCAACAGGCTCCATGCTGCCACCGCCCAAAAAAACAACATTTTTTGAACATGCCGAAAGAATGCACATAATGCACAAAAAAAGTAAGGCATATGAAATTTTATGGTTTTTCACATGCCTCACTTTATTTCTCCCGCATATAAAAACACACGGCATATTTTACCACTCAAAGAGACTTAATGTCCACTTTTAGCTGACCATATCTATCTGCTGGAGAGTACCTGCTCCGCCGTCTTCATAAAGGAACATACCGCTTGATCTTACCACCGCATCCGTCCGGTTATACCCGTCCTTCATGGAAAACTCCGTAGGAATGTGCGCAAGGTTTACGGCACCTATTCCGGCATCTTTGAAGCTGATCAGTTTATCCTTTCCTTCTTCATCTCTTACCCACACCCTCAGTTTATCAAAGATGTGGTCATCCTCATCTATCCATCCGTCCCCGTCTTCATCATATTCCGAAAGATCCTTAAATCCGTTGCCGGAAGAGGGTCCGAACAATTCTGACCCATCATTTATCACTCCGTCCCCGTTTTTATCAAGTGCGATAAATCCGCTTCCCGGTGCAGGCATACTTATAAGTTCCTCGCTTCCGTCTACGTCAAGATCAAAATAGAACTTCTGATCTGAAAGGGATGCGACCGATGAGTTCAGATTTATCACAAGAGGATCAATACAGGCATTAAACGAAAGTCCCAGATTCTTCTCAGCATAATCCCGGAAACTTCTGCTCATTCCCACGTTAATGTCATACTCTATTTCCCTGCCATCCGCACATATTGCTTTACCTCTGGCGGTAAAACTCGTGCTCTCGCTTTCCTCATAATAATCCTGCTGCACGTAATCTACCCGGTAAACATTTGCAGACATTATCGCTGCAGGATCCGGGGTGCCTGTCTGCTTACACGATTCATAATCAGACCGCACCCCACTCATCATCTCATGTATCCTGTCCCTGAACTCTTCAAAAAGAACCGAGAAAATGTACAGAAGAGACATATGTCTTGCGTAAGCATCCTCCATGGTATAGGGTGCTTCGTTTTTGGAAATGATATCCGTTTTAAGCCCGGATGACATATCCTTCATAATATCCAGGGTTGTCACCTTCTGATCATCATCAGACGAGGGCATCTTCTCCTCTGCCGCATCCGTACTTTCACCGGTTTGATCCGCACCGTATTTTCCCAAAAGGGTATTGAGAAAACCGGATCCTCCGCTCATTCCCGAAGCTATGTATGACCCTGCTCCCGTTTTTGTTGTTTTAAAGCTCCTTGCTGAATAACTCACAGCACTAAAGCTGCGTTCGGACTCCATTCCTGTGACCGAACTTTCAATCCTCAAATCTTTTTCTCCTTTCATTTTGAGTATACTTAATAAACCGGATGCTGAGTTTCCGGATCATTAACAGTTTAAGAGCAGATTCCCGCCCCCAAAAAGCAATAAAATAAACGCCTCCGGGATTCCGGAGCTTGCAGCATATCTGCCCGAATCCTTTCCGCGTTTTCCTGTTTCCGTATTAAAAAAGAGCAAAGCTTTTTGCTTTGCTCTTTATATCGGCATAAAACACATCATTCTTTAGTTTTCATCTGGTGTGCTCTCTCGACGGATGTCTTGGGAATTACGATATTTTCCAAAAAAGGATTTATGATGATACCGAATACTCCGTTATCCGCACCATCAGGGCCTTTAGAAAGAAGCATTCCCGCCATCTGCGGAAAACGCATGGCAACACAGTCCTGTGCGTACATCTTCATGACGCCGTTGGGATCATCCTTTTTCTTTGCACTTTCGACGGTTGCACTGTCACTGAAAAGAACAAAAAATCTTTTTCCGTCAGGTGCCGTGAGAACAGGAAATCTGACCTTTGCTTTTTCGTTTATCAGTTTATTTCCGGCTTCATCAATTTCAGCCAATATCTCTGCAGGGGCAAGAAGCTCAGCTTTATCCAGTTCCTCCATGAACATGGCCTGATGGGAAGGATTAGGTTCTTTTCCGTCTGCTTTTATAAGCTGCATTGCTCCCACCAGCATGGGATTTGAAACAGTCTTGTTGATCTCCATATTATCTCCTGTTGTAATTGATCAGACATCCCTTGAGAATTATCTGTCTCTCTTCGTCGGTAAGGCTTCCGAGAGTCATTTCAAAAGGAACAAGTTTATTACTTTCGGTATCCACACGGTACGCAGTGATCTTATCATTCTTTTCCTCTATAGCCTTCTTAATACCGGGTACAAAAATGTAATCCAGATTCTTAAAAGGAAGGTCTCCTGCAGGAATGATAAAAGGAAGCATTCCCCAGTTGATAAGATTCGATCTGTATCTCTTGGTGGCATATTCATTTGCTATATTAGCCCATCCTCCAAGTACCTTCTGGCAGCTTGCAGCCTGCTCTCTTGCAGATCCGTCTCCGGGTTTTACGGCAAAGATAGTAGATCCGAAGCCTGTGTTCTCATGTCCCGCATCGGCAAATTCACTCTTAACGGTTTCCATGACCGTCTTAACCCAGGGAGAATTCTTGCAGGGATGCTCTCCTGCCATTCGGTCTTCTTCTGCCTTTCTTACTTCCTTGGCTCTTCCCACATATTCGGGATCCTTACGGCTGAGAGCAAACTCGGCAAGTCCCAGGGGATTGGATCTGTAGCTTGAAGTCTCGCCCGAAGGGATCAGCTCATCAGTTGTGGTAACGGGATCATGGATCTCCGAAACAACTTTAAGAACAAGATTCTCGGGAAGTGCTCCCATCTTAGGCCAGTCCTTGATATTGGGACCGAGGATAAGCTCTGCGCCAGGATCAGCTTTATTTCCCGAATCAAATACTCTCTTCGCGTAGATTGATGAATCAAAATGATATTTATAAGTTCCGAGATTTCCCTCGAAATTCTCTGCACTGGTAAGAACACCGCCGTTTGCTGCGGTTGCGGCAATGCTTCTTGCATCCATAAGAGCAACCGATGCAACCTGACCATTCTGAACCTTGGAACCTTCTCTGTTGGGGAAGTTTCTGGTAGAGTGACGGATACTGAAGGCGTTGTTTGAGGGAGTATCTCCCGCGCCAAAGCAGGGACCGCAGAATGCAGTCTTAAGAACAGCTCCCGTTTCAAGAATCGTAGCGGCACATCCGTTTTTGATGATCTCCATATATACGGGCATGGATGCGGGATATACGCTTAAGGTAAACTCGCCGTTTCCGATGGAAGCCCCCTTAAGGATATCTGCAGCCGCACAGATGTTTTCAAATCCGCCGCCTGCACATCCTGCTATGATTCCCTGGTCAACATGGAATTTACCGTTTCTTAACTTGCTCATGAGTTCAAATTCGACTTTATCGCCGAATGAAACCTTTGCCGCCTTTTCAGCCTCATGGATTATATCTTCAGGATTTGCATTAAACTCATCAATAGTATATGCATTGCTTGGATGGAAGGGCATTGCGATCATGGGCTTGATCTCGGAAAGATCCACAATCACGGCACCATCGTAATATGCGATATCTCCGGGATCCATCTTGCTGTATGCGTCGCCTCTTCCATGGATCTCGAGGAATTCCTTTGTCTTGTCATCGGTTACCCATATAGATGACAGGCATGTGGTTTCTGTAGTCATTACATCCACGCCAATCCTGAAATCTTCTGAAAGTGCAGCTACTCCGGGTCCGACAAATTCCATAACCTTATTCTTAACATATCCGCTCCCAAATACCGCACCGATAATGGCGATGGCTACGTCCTGAGGACCCACACCCTTTCTGGGAGATCCGGTCAGATATATTGCAACAACTCCGGGCATAGCGATATCGTAAGTCTGCTCAAGAAGCTGCTTTACAAGCTCGGGACCGCCTTCACCCATTGCCATGGTTCCCAGTGCTCCGTATCTGGTATGAGAATCGGATCCCAGGATCATCCTTCCGCATCCTGCCATCATCTCTCTTTCAAACTGGTGGATAACAGCCTGGTGAGGAGGAACATAGATTCCGCCATACTTTCTGGCAGCGGAGAGACCGAATACATGGTCATCTTCATTGATGGTTCCTCCAACCGCACAAAGGGAATTGTGGCAGTTTGTAAGGACATAGGGAATGGGGAACTTCTCAAGTCCCGATGCTCTTGCAGTCTGGATGATACCTACGAATGTGATATCGTGGCTGGCAAGGGAATCAAATTTGATCTTAAGATTCTGCATATTACCGGAAGTATTATGCTTCTCAAGGATTCCGTATGCCATGGTGTTTTTGGCAGCCTCTTCCTTAACCGGTGTTTTTCCGGTAAGAGATGCGATCTTTTCAGCGCATCCTTCCTTCTCTTCAATAAGTTCTGCACCGTTTACAAGGTACGCACCGCTTTCTGTACATCTGATCATAATAATCTCCTTAGTCAAACGATACCGGAGCCTTGGCCCCGGTATCATAAGCCATGATAAATCAGTTTATCAAAGCCTTAATTATTTTCCCGATTTCGAGGAAGCCTTTCTGAGAGTGACTTTATCAAGCTTCCAGATCTCATCCACATACTGCTGGATGGTTCTGTCGGATGTGAACTTTCCTGAATTAGCCACATTGATGATCGCACTCTTTGCCCATGCCGACTGGTCTCCGTAGTAGTCCACGATCCTCTGCCTTGCATCCGAATAGGACTTGAAGTCCTTAAGGATGAAGTAGGTATCTGCCTTTGAGGTTGACTGGGTATTGAGAAGGCTGTTGTAAAGAGGTCTGAAGAGCTCGGTGTCTGCAGCATAGGTTCCGTTGATAAGCTGCATGAGAACTCTTCTGATGTCGGGATCGTTGTTGAAGATCTGCATGGGATCGTATCCTCCGTTGTTCTCGAAGGATATAACCTCGTCAGAACTCATACCGAAAATGAATGCATTCTCTTCTCCGACTTCTTTAACGATCTCAACATTTGCACCGTCCATGGTTCCCAGGGTGAGTGCACCGTTCAACATGAACTTCATGTTACTCGTTCCGGATGCCTCCTTGGAAGCTGTGGAGATCTGCTCTGAAACATCAGCAGCGGCAAAGATGAGCTCTGCATTTGATACATTGTAGTTCTCGATGAAAACGACCTTCATAAGTCCCTTTACATCGGGATCGTTGTTAACCACATCTGCAACAGAGTTGATGAGCTTGATGGTAAGCTTTGCATTTCTGTATCCTGCAGCTGCCTTTGCACCGAAGATAAATGTTCTCGGTGTGAACTCCATATCGGGATGATCCTTGAGTTCATTGTAAAGATACATGATGTGAAGGATGTTCATGAGCTGTCTCTTATACTCGTGGAGACGCTTTACCTGTACATCAAAAATGGATCTGGGATCTACATCGATACCGTTTGCTTTTGAGATATACTCTGCAAGCCTTACCTTGTTACGGTACTTGATGTTCATGAATTCCTTCTGGGCTTTCTTGTCATCTGCATAGATAGCAAGTTCATGGATATGAGGAAGATCGGTGATCCACTCGTCTCCGATGTGATCGGTAACCCAGTCTGCAAGAAGCTCATTTCCGTGAAGAAGGAATCTTCTCTGTGTGATACCGTTTGTCTTATTGTTGAACTTTTCAGGGAACATCTCGTAGAAATCCCTGAGTTCCTGCTTTTTAAGGATCTCTGTATGAAGCTCTGCAACACCGTTTACGGAATAACCGGAAACGATCGCCATGTGAGCCATCTTTACCTGTCCGTCATAGATGATGGCCATCTTACGGATCTTCTCGTTAACATCAACTCCGGGCTGACCTTCATACTTTGCCTTGATCTGCTCTATGAAACGTCTGTTGATCTCTTCAACGATCTGGTAGACTCTGGGAAGAAGACGGCTGAAAAGCTCTATGGGCCACTTCTCAAGAGCCTCGCTCATAATGGTGTGGTTTGTATATGCGCATGTCTTTGTGGTAACTTCCCATGCTTCATACCACTCAAGACCGTAGTCATCCATCAGAACTCTCATAAGCTCTGCGATGGCAACGGTAGGATGGGTATCGTTGAGCTGGAAGGTGACCTTCTCGTAGAACTTCTTGATATCCTTGTGTGTACGCATATATTTTTCAACAGCTTCCTGAACGGATGCAGAGATGAAGAAATACTGCTGCTTGAGTCTGAGCTCCTTTCCTGCGTAGTGGTTATCGTTGGGATAAAGGACCTCGACGATATTTCTTGCAAGATTCTCCTGCTCAACGGATCTCTGATAATCACCCTTGTCAAATGCATCCAGCTGGAAGCACTCAACAGGCTCTGCATCCCAGATCCTGAGAGTATTAACGATTCCGTTTCCGTATCCTACAATGGGAAGGTCAAAGGGAATTGCCCTTACGGACTGATAATCCTTTTGGGTGAAGATTCCTCTTCCCTTCTCATCAGTCTGAACATCGACATAACCGCCGAACTTTATTTCCTTGGCATATTCGGGACGGCGAAGCTCAAAGGGATTGCCGTTTGCAAGCCAGTTGTCTGGAACCTCAACCTGATATCCGTCCTCGATCTTCTGCTTGAACATACCGTAACGGTATCTGATTCCGCATCCGTATGCGGGATATCCGAGAGTAGCAAGTGAATCAAGGAAACATGCCGCAAGTCTTCCGAGACCGCCGTTTCCGAGTGCAGCATCAGGCTCCTGGTCCTCAACAACGTTAAGATCAAGACCCATCTCATCACAGGCTTCCTTAACTGCCTTGTATGCCTGCATGTTTATAAGACTGTTACCGAGAGCTCTTCCCATAAGGAATTCCATGGACATATAGTAAACAGTCTTGGGATCTTCCTTCTCATACGCTTCCTGGGTCTCTATCCACATATCCATGATCTGATCCTTGATGGCATAGGATACGGCCTGGAAAATCTGCTGGGGTGAAGCCTCTTCCATGGTCTTTCTGAAAAGGGTCTTCACATTGTAATTGACACTTCTCTTAAACAGTTCCTTATCAAATTTTTCTCTTTTTGTGGCTGCTGAAGTAGTTTTCAATTTGCTCTCTCCTTTTATTTACTTCTTTTTTACGGATATCGTGACTTTTTCGCCATTGATATCCCATTCCTTTGTAAAATCGTATGTCTCACCGGAATTGATCTCATCCGCAAGAAGTTTTGTTGCGATCTGTGCCTCGTTCTTTCTGACGATGCCCAGGAGTTTTTCATTTCCGTTAAGAGAAATAAGGATGTGATCCATAACCTCGAATCCGGAATCCTTACGCATTGTCTGAACCTTGGATACAAGCTCTGCTGCGAATCCCTCTTCGATCAGTTCATCCGTAAGGTTGAGATCAAGGACAACAGTCATTCCGTGATCCTCGGATGCCTCAAAGCCTTCCTTCTTGGTCATCTCTATCAGAAGATCGTCCTTTGAAAGTTCAATGGCATTACCGTCAACATCAAACTTAAGAACGCCTGCTGCCTCAAGCTCGTCCATTGCCTTATTGCCGTCGATCTCCTTAAGAACTTTTTGAATTCCTCCAAGTTGCTTTCCGTACTTGGGTCCCACGGTCTTAAGCTGGGGCTTGAAGATATATGTAGTGAACTCTCTTACATCATCTGCAAAGACAACCTCTTTAACATTGAGTTCTTCCTTGATGATATCGGTATAGAACGCATCAAGCCTCTCCTCACTCTTGATATACATCTTGGGAATGGGCTGACGGTTCTTGACGGATCCCTCATTTCTGCAGGCACGCCCGAGAACAACCGCATCAAGAACGGTTTCCATCTTCTCCTCAAGTTCCTTATTGATATATGATTCATCAGCCTTGGGATAATCGCAAAGATGGATACTCTCGGGAGCATTTGCATCTGATGATCTGACTATGTTCTGATAGATGCTCTCTGTCATGAAAGGAATCATGGGAGCTGAAAGTTTCGAAACGGTAACAAGTGCGGTATACAGTGTCATATACGCATTTATCTTGTCCTGCTCCATACCCTTTGCCCAGAATCTCTCACGGCTTCTGCGTACATACCAGTTACTCATCTCGTCAACGAATTTTTCAAGTACGGCACATGCCTCCGGGATCTTGTACTCGTCAAGATAAGTATCAGTTTCCTTCACGCAGGTATTAAGCCTTGAAAGAAGCCACTTATCCATAACGGTAAGTTTATCGTATTCAAGAGAAAACTTGCCTGCATCAAAATCATCTATATTTGCATAGAGAACGAAGAATGCATATGTATTCCAGAGGGTTCCCAAGAACTTTCTCTGGCCTTCGATAACTGAAGCCTCGGAAAATCTCTTGGGAAGCCAGGGAGCTGCACTTGTATAGAAATACCATCTGATGGCATCCGCTCCGAACTTGCCGAGAGCCTCCATGGGATCTACAACATTTCCGAGATGCTTGCTCATCTTTCTGCCCTGCTCGTCCTGAACAAGTCCGAGAACTATTACATTTTCATAAGGGGATTTGTTGAAAAGAAGGGTTCCTTCAGCCATAAGGGAATAGAACCAGCCTCTTGTCTGGTCAACCGCTTCGGAGATGAAAGCTGCAGGGAACTGCTGCTCAAAGATCTCTTTATTTTCAAAAGGATAGTGATGCTGTGCAAAAGGCATTGCACCCGAATCAAACCAGCAGTCGATAACTTCGGGAACTCTCTTCATGGTTCCGCCGCAGTCAGGACACTTGCAGGTTATCTCATCAATGAAGGGTCTGTGAAGTTCAACCGTCTTGGCTCTCTCATCACCGCTTGCATTAAACAGTTCTTCCCTGGATCCGATGCAGATACGCTTTCCGCACTCGCACTCCCAGATGTTAAGGGGAGTACCCCAGTAACGGTTTCTGGAAAGAGCCCAGTCCTGGATATTCTCAAGCCAGTTGCCGAAACGTCCGGTTCCGATGCTCTCGGGCATCCAGTGAACGGTATTGTTATTTCTTACAAGATCATCCTTGACCGCAGTGACCTTGATGTACCATGACTCGCGGGCATAGTACAAAAGGGGAGTATCGCATCTCCAGCAGAAAGGATAATCGTGTTCGAACTTGGGAGCGTCAAAAAGCTTGCCCTCGCTGTCAAGATCTTTAAGAACAAGGGGATCCGCATCCTTTACGAACTTTCCTTCGTAGGGGGTGTCTGCGGTCATATTACCCTTGCCGTCAACAAACTGTACGAAAGGAAGATCATATTCTTTTCCCACACGTGAGTCGTCTTCACCGAATGCGGGAGCAATGTGGACGATACCGGTACCGTCTGTCATGGTTACATAGTCGTCCATTACAATGTAATGAGCCTTTTTGTGCTGCTTGTCCGCTGCCTTTGCGGCACCTTCAAAGAGAGGCTCATATTCCATTCTTTCAAGATCGCTGCCCTTATACTTTTCAAGAACCTCATAAGCAGGTGCGTCTTCTGTCTTAAACTTTCCGAGAAGAGTATCTGCAAGAGCCTCTGCAAGGATATATGTATAACCGTCGGCTGCCTTTACCTTTACATAGCTCTCTGCAGGATTAACGCAGAGTGCAACGTTTGAAGGAAGGGTCCAGGGAGTTGTGGTCCATGCAAGGAAATAAAAATCCCCGTCCTTTGCCTTGAAACGTACAACTGCGGAACGCTCCTTCACCGTCTTGTAACCCTGTGCAACCTCGTGGCTTGAAAGAGGGGTTCCGCATCTGGGGCAGTAAGGAACGATCTTAAAACCCTTGTAAAGAAGTTCCTTGTCCCAGATTGTCTTGAGAGCCCACCACTCGGACTCAATATAATCATCGCTGTAGGTGATGTAGGGCTTCTCCATATCGGCCCAGAAACCGATCTTGGATGAAAAATCCTCCCACATTCCCTTATATTTCCATACGGACTCCTTACACTTTCCGATAAAAGGCTCAAGTCCGTAGCCTTCGATCTGCTCCTTTCCGTTGATGCCAAGAAGCTTCTCTACTTCAAGCTCAACAGGAAGACCGTGGGTATCCCATCCGGCCTTACGGGGAACCTGATATCCCTTCATGGTACGGTATCTGGGGATCATATCCTTGATGGTACGTGTCTCAACATGACCTATATGAGGCTTTCCGTTAGCAGTGGGCGGGCCGTCATAGAATGTATATACCGGTCCTTCCTTACGGGAATCGATGCTCTTTTTGAAGATATCGTTCTCTTCCCAGAATTTTTCCACTTCAGACTCTCTTGCCGTAAAGGAAAGGTCTGAATTAACCTGCTTATACATAAAGTTCCTCCTAAAGTGTTGCGTAAGCAATATGTGAAAAAAACAAACCTCACGTAATGCGCGAGGTCCATAGTAATTTTATCTACATAATTAATGTTATTATTACAATGCAGACCAAAGGAAATTTTAGTAGAAAACGGCGAAAATGTCAATATAAACGGGCTTTTGCATTGTTTTTTACCCCGCATGAATATATAATGTGAGGTATGTAAAAATGAATGTATTCTCTCCCCATTCTCGTGAGAAACCTGTTATTTTTCCCAAACCGTTTTCAGGTACCTCCGGAGGCTTAAAATTGGCAAAAAAAGACACTAAAAAACCCGAAAAAACCACAAGAAAGGCAAGAAAAGGCACCATATCAAGCCGTATGTATGCGGTTGCCATTCTGCCCGTAGTGCTCTTTGCTCTGGCCATTACCTGTGCGGGAATACCTTCTCTTACCGCCATCATGCGTGACAGCGCCAAAAAGGAGTTAAGAGATGCATGCATAAGTACGCAGCTCATAATGAACGCCACGTATCCCGGTGAATACAGACTGACCGGAAGCGAACTTCTCTATTTTTACAAGGGCGACACCGACATAACAAGGGATTACACGGTTGTGGATACCGTTAACGAATCCACCGGAGTCGAAATCTCCATCATCTACAAAGACACCAGGATCCTTACCACACTTAAGAACGAAGAAGGCACAAGGACCGTCGGAACCGGAATTGCAACCCAGATCTATAAAACCGTTTTTGAAGAAGGTAAAGAGGTCTTCTATGACAATACCCTCATAAACGGAAAGACCTATTACACCTACTACATGCCCCTTGTATCAAGTCACGGAAATACACAGGGTATCCTCGGTGCCGCAAAGCCCTCCGAGGATGTGGACAGGGCAATTCGCAGTTATATTCTCATGCTTGCGGCTCTGGCAGTAGCCCTTGGGGTCATTATGGTTCTGATCGTTATCAGGATAACCCGTCCCATGACCCATTCCATCGATTCCATATTCAAGTTTGTAAGGGAAGCATCCGAAGGAAACGAAACGGCCATGCTGGACGAAAATGTGTTGCGCAGGCATGATGAGCTGGGTGAGATAGGAGAAAGCGTCCTTAACATGCAGCGTTCCATGAGAAATCTCATGGAATCAGATCCCCTGACCAAACTTTTCAACAGAAGATCCGCTCACAGAAAGCTGGCAACCATCGTAAACAAAGCCAAGCAGTCACCTGAATCCTTCTGCGTCTCCATCGGAGATATAGACTTTTTCAAGCATGTAAACGATACCTACGGTCACGATGCAGGTGACGAGGTTCTCATAAAAGTTGCGGACACCATCAGAGATCACATGAAAAACTACGGATTCGTCGCAAGATGGGGCGGAGAGGAATTTCTTATGGTCTTTGACAAGACCAACCTTCTGATGGCAGAAAACGCCCTCTGGAGCCTTCTCGACAGGATCCGTGCAATGGAGATCCGTTATGAGAACTATATCATCAACGTTACCATGAGCTATGGTGTGAGCGAGTGGAACAAGGTCGACAGCGTAGATACTCTGATAAAGAGTGCAGACGACAAATTATATTTTGCCAAGAACAGCGGAAGAAACAGGGTTGTCAGTTCACTGGAGAACAAGGCGGATGATGAATCCGGAGAAATAGAAAAGCTGCTGAAATCAATCAGCAGCGGTGCATCTGAAACCGTATCGGGAAACGACGACGATGATATTCATTTTGAAAATCTGTCTGCCGCTGAGCTTGAAGACATACTTAGCGGCAAGGCAGATGAGGAAGCCGAAATATCCGGCGAAAACTTAATGTCTGATGCTGTTACATTCTCTGAGAGTTCATATACCAGTTAGATAATCATCCCTGTTCCTATCCGTCCCATTCGTCAAAGCCTTTGGCGATGCGGAACGTAGCTTTGGAAAGAATTATTATCTTTGATATTTATATCGGATGCTCTCTGTCCTTCTTTAGTCTTTTTCCTGCTTTTTTTCACCCGGTACGATCTGTACGATAATAATGGCGGCAAACATCAGCACGCTTCCTGCCATTTCCCTTGGGGTGAGTTTCTGCCCCAGAAAAACAAATCCACCAAGAACCGAAAACAGGGCTTCACAACTCATAAGTATGGATGCCACGCCCGGATCCAGCCTGGACTGACATACGATCTGAATGGTATAACCCGCACCTCCTGACAGAACACCTGCATAAAGGATGGGGATTGCCGCTGCCATTATGGACTTCATGTCCGGCTTTTCTGAAATGAACATAATTATGCAGCTGACCACACTGACTGTCAGAAATTCAATGCAGGCGAATTTGATATTATCCACTTCCCTGGAAAACTTATCGATGGTAAGTATCTGCACTGCAAAAACAAACGCACAGGAAAGGATAAGAAGATCCCCCGCCGAAAACCTGAGCTGTTCTTTCATCGTAAGGAAATAAAGTCCCACTACGGATATGACAACGCACATCCATATCACAGGTGAAAGCTTTTTTCCAAGAAAGATACCCAGAACCGGAACTATGACTATGTACATAGCCGTAATAAATCCGGCCTTTCCGACAGAATCGGTGTATATGATCCCTATCTGCTGAAGATTGGTGGCAATAGTCAGAAGGACACCGGTTATGATCCCCGCCTTCCACAGCAGGGGAGACTTCCAGGAGTAACCTTCAGGGAGTTTGCTGTCTCTGTTTTTGGACCTTTTTCCCGCATCGGTTATCACCGAAAAAATATAGACCACAACCGTGGCCAGAATAAATCTTGTTCCCGTAAACGTAAAAGGACCTGTATTTTCCATTCCCATACTCTGGAATGCAAACGCAAGTCCCCAGATCAATGCCCCAAGTAAAAGCAGCAGGGCGTACCCTATACGAACCGTTCTCTTCATTGCTGACTCTTTTTCCTCATCGCAACCTTTATATATTCCCTGACATCTGCGGCGGTAGAAAGACCCACCACATCTTCTGCCAGCTTCTGTGCCTCATCAAGTCTCCACTCAGAAAGACACCTTCTGGTCTCAGGCACAAGCAGAGGATCCACACTAAAGTATCTGAGGCCGAATCCCGCAAGTACCGGTATGATCATGGGATCCGAAGCAGCTTCTCCGCATACCGAAACAGGCTTTCCCGCATCATTTGCGTTCTTTATCACGCTTCTGATCAATCTGAGTACCGAGGGCTGATTCACCGAGTGCAAATATGCAACATTTCTGTTTCCCCTGTCGGCAGCCATAGTATACTGGACAAGATCATTGGATCCTACGGAAAAGAAATCGCATTCATGTATGAGCATATCCGATATTGCCGCTGCTGACGGTGTTTCTATCATGGTTCCGATCTTGATATCCTCATCATATTCGTGTCCTTCATCCCTGAGTTCACCGCATATCTCGTAAATAAGGGATTTAACCTCTCTCATTTCCTCTATGCAGCTGACCATGGGTATCATTATGGACACATTACCGTAAGCACTTGCCCTAAGAAGTGCCCGAAGCTGTGCCGAAAAAATCTTTCTGTTACCGAGACTGAATCTTACTCCCCTGTATCCAAGGAAGGGGTTTTCTTCTTTTTCAAAGGAAAAATAATTACCGGGAACAGCTTTATCTCCGCCGATATCAAGAGTTCTTATAACTATGGGCCTGTCGTCCATAGCCTTTACGATAGTGGAATATGTCCTGAGCTGCTCCTCCTCGGTGGGGATATGGTCTGACTGCAAAAACAGATGCTCGGTCCTGTAAAGTCCCACACCTTCTCCGCCGTTATCCAGCATCTTAAGGACGCCCAGATGATCGCTTACATTACAAAAGATCTTACACTCCGTACCGCATGCCATTTCGGTCTTCATGCTGCGGAACCTTACAAGTCTTTCCTGGTCCTTCTGATAATCTTTTTTTCTTGAACTGAATTCTCTTATCTGATCGGGAGCAGGCTTTTCATAAACAAAACCGTTTATTCCGTCAACGATCACGGTATCCCCGTCAGCTATTCCTTCAGTCACTCCCTCGGCACCGTACACCGCCGGAATTCCCATGGCCTTGACCAAAAGGGCTGAATGGCTCGTTGCACCTCCGGTTTCACATACCACCGCAGATACACTCATATTTTTAAGAACCCCTGCAAGATAGGGCGTAAGTTCCGTCATTACAAGAACCGCCCCCGGGGCTGTCAGTTTTAACTGTCTTTCTATCTTTGTATCGGAATATCCTGCAGGATCCTGTTCTGACTTCAGAACCTTTGCCACGCCTATTCCTATTCCTTTTGAAACCGCTATTCCGCTGTACATATATTTCTTTCTGCCGTATTTTTATCCGGCACTTTACATGATGCACATTACTTTGATGTAATCTTCGGTCTTATCCCTCATGATCTCAAACCCTTTGTAAAAATCCTCCGGAGAAAATCTGTGGGTGATAAGTTTTTCGGGCTTTATTTTTCCCGATGCGATACTTCTCAAAACAATATTCCAGTCATCATCTTCCGAATGTGTAAAAGACGAATTCCAGGTTCCGGTGACCGTAAACTGCTTCCTTAAGATCTTCCAGTATTCTTCCCTGGAAAGATTCATATCGGAAGCGGGGTTCCCCACAAGCTGAAGTCTGCCGGAGGGCCCGAGAACATTCAGTCCCAGACTTACCGATTCATTTTTTCCGACGCATTCGAAGAAAACATCCGCTCCGCATCCGGCCGTTTTTTCATTCACAAAAGCCGGTATATCGTCTTTGTTAAAATCCGCATAGGATCCGCTGCCGATACCAAGTTCCGAAAGATGTTCTTTCTGGGAATCTTTGTTTCCTATGCAGAGGATATTCGAATACCCCATACTCTTAAGATGCATGATAACAAACAGCCCGATGGTTCCAAGGCCACATACAACTATCCATGGATCCGGGTTAGCCGAAGGTGTGCCTGACCCAAGGCCGGATTTTTTTATGGCATGATAAGCCACTGACAAAGGCTCCAGCATGGCCGCCTGTTCAAATGTCACTTCATCGGGAAGGTTGATGAGATTGTCTGCGGGAACTTTGACATATTCCGCAAAACCGCCGTCACACCTCGATCCCAGATAATTATAATTTGCACACATCTCGTACTCTCTTTTTTTGCAGGGAGCACATTCATGGCAGGGAATAAGAGGAAAGACGCCTACCCTTTTTCCTTCAAGTGTGCCGGGAACATTTTTTCCGGTTTCTGCAATCTCTCCCGCAAACTCATGTCCCGGGATAAGAGGATGGTGATAAGCCCCGTTTTTATATATCCTGGGGATATCCGACCCGCAGATTCCCGCAGCCTTTACTTTTACGATAACGCAGTCATCATCAGAAACGCTGCTTTCCTCGTTAAGCCCGTAAAGCCTGCCACCATCAAGGGCAGGATCCGGAACTTCTTCAAAAGAAAAATCTGCAATGTTTTTGAGTACGTAAGCTTTCACTTTATGATCTCATTAAACCTTTCAAGATCTGCCGGTGTGGTAATCTTAAAATTCTCTTCATCACCGTCTATGCACTTAATGTCCATTCCGCACATGACCGCAGGCTGCATGGATCCACTGATCTCCAGTATCCTGTCGGGAAGAAGATCCTCATTTGCCTTAAGATACTTTCCGAATTTAAAACCTTCCGGAGCCTGTCCGGCAGCTATGCGGCTTCTGTCAAGATTTCCCTTGACCCTGCCGCCCTCTACCTCGTAAACCGTATCCTTCATGGGAAGGACAGGAAGTACGGCATCCGAACTTTCCAGTGCGTTTATAATATTTTCTATCAGTTCTTTTTTTATCAGAGGCCTTGCCGCATCGTGAATAATGACATTGTCGTCATCTTTTACGGATCCCTTAAGTGCATTAAGGCCGCTTACTATGGAAAGCTGCCTGTTTGATCCGGGATCTGCAAAACCCGCAAATTTACCTTCATTTTTTATAAGAGACCTGATAAGATCCCTGTACTCAGGTGCGGCCACAACCATTATCCTGTCTACCAGCGGGGACTTTTCAAAAGTCTCCAGGCAGTACGAAATGACAGGCCTGTTTCCTGCCGCCATATACTGCTTGGGAACATCTGAGCCCATACGGGTTCCCGTTCCCCCCGATAACAAAATAACAGCATTCATCAGCCGTATTCTCTCCTGATATCTTTTATGATCTCCGCATAACTCTTATTCTTGTGGAAAAGCACTGTGGTTCCAAGAACGAAACCGCTCATTCCCATGGGAGCGTACTTTTCTATCTTATCGAGTCCGCATGCACCGTCCCAGATAAGATCGAAATGCATGGACTTCTGAAGTTCAAGAAGATGGGATATCTTTTCACCCACATAGGGCAAAAACATCTGGCCCGCATTTCCCGGATTGACACTCATTACAAGGACCTTGTCCACGATCCTCAAAAGTTCAAGAATGGACTCCACACTGGTTCCGGGGTTTATGGCAATACCCGGAGTAATACCTGCATTTATTATCTTCTGAAGAGTGGTCGAGGGATGGTACTCTGCTTCGGGATGGATATAGACGATGTCTCCTCTTCTGAGTCTTTGCAAAAACATCTCTATATTATTATTGGGATGTTCGATCATCAGATGGACATCCAAAGGTTTCCTGGTAGCCCTTGATATGAACTCCATATCATAAAGGCTCATGGCAAAATTCGGGACATATCTTCCGTCCATTATATCTATGTGGAAATAATCGACTCCCGCATCCTCAAGTGCCTTAACTTCTTCATTAAGTCTTCCGAAATCGGCACACATCATCGAAGCATGTATGTTAAATCCCATTTTCCCCTCCGCTTCCTTAACTGCTTTTTCTCACTATACAATGCCGAAAACAGTTAAGCAACAATTAAGTAAATCACCCTTAAAACCACTTAAATCATATTATCTTGTAATGTTTGAACGCCTTGTAGATCCCGTCCTCGTAAATGGAATCCGTCACATAATCAGACGCCAGCAGCAGTTCCGGATTGCCCTGCCCCATAGCTATGCCATGTGCCGCAGCAGTGATCATTTCCATATCATTCATCCCGTCACCCACAGCATAGATGCAATCAGCCGGTACATCATAATATTTTCTGACAAGTTCCATTCCCGTTGCCTTCGAATGACCTTTAGGAACAAATTCAATGACCACTCCGTTATGATCAATGGTATCCAGAAAACTTCCGAGTTTTTCCGTAACCGCGTCAAAATCCGTTTCAGCCGTGATATCCGCACTGAATTTATTGATCGGGTCCCCGGGTGTGAGCATGTCCATCCTCTTAGCCCTGTCTCCCAATGACTCCCACAGCGTTGCCGCAAAAGGATCGT
>ONTX01000491.1 GCA_900320825.1 uncultured Lachnospiraceae bacterium
GCGCAGACTCGACGGGGAAAGAAAGGCTCTTGCGTTCCGCGAAAATGAACTGAATGAGACCATGGAGAATATGCGCGGCATGGCAGTCATATTTTCCGTTGCGGCCGCAGCCCTTCTTATCATACTTGCGGTAATGCAGTTTTCATTCGGAATGGAAGTTTATATCGGATACTTCCTTACCATCGCAAGTGCCGCCATAGCGCTGACGGTGGTGTGCGTAAAGTTCATTGATGCAAATCACGAGCTTGAAAGATCATCAGGCGGAATGGGAAAGCTCATACAGCTTCAGAACACCGTCAAGATAAGGTATGTTAATAACAGAAATCTTCTGTCATATTTATATATCAAGTTTGACTGCAAGAACGGAAGGGAACTTGAAGAACTGTGGAGCATGTATTCACAGGAAGCCGAGGACAGAAGGCAGTTTAGCGAGAATTCATCGGGAGCCGAACTTGCAAGGGAAGATCTGATCAGATTCCTTAGAAGGCACAGGATAGGCGATCCCTTAAGGTGGCTGGACCAGATCCCCGCACTCCTTGATAAGAGGGAAATGGTAGAACTCAGACACGGATATATACTCAGACGTCAGGCACTTAGGGAACAGATAGAGTATAATAACGATCTGGCAAAGAAAGCCAAGGATGAGATCACATCGGTTGCCAAGGCATATCCCGTATATGCAAAAGAGATCCTGGAGATGACCGAAAAGTTCGAAACCGAAGGAAGCCTTCAGGACTACTGATGAATGCTTAAGTTAATATTGCGGCATTGCCGCCGGATATATCCGCATTTGCAGCGGTAAAGAATTAATAAACGAGGAGAAAGAAAATGGAAGAATTAAAGCCTGTAAAAGAGGGAAAAGTAAGGGAAATCTACGATAACGGAGATTCTCTCATCATGGTCGCAACTGACAGGATCAGCTGCTTTGACGTGATCCTTCACAACACCGTTACAAAGAAGGGAACCGTGCTTACCCAGATTTCAAAATTCTGGTTTGACTACACCAAGGACATCGTTCCCAATCATATGATCACCGTCGACAATAACGAGATGCCTGAATTTTTCAGACAGGATCGTTTCGTCGGCAATTCCATGATGTGCAGAAAGCTTGACATGCTTCCTCTTGAGTGTATCGTAAGAGGCTATATCACCGGCAGCGGATGGGCTTCTTATCAGAAGGACGGTACTGTATGCGGCATTAAACTTCCCGAAGGTCTTAAGGAGTCCGAAAAGCTTCCTGAGCCCATCTATACTCCTTCCACAAAGGCTGAGATCGGTGATCACGACGAGAACATTTCATACGAGCAGAGTATTGCCCATCTGGAAAAACACTATCCGGGCAAGGGTAAGGAGTATGCCGGGAAATTAAAGGATCTTACCATTGCTCTTTATAAGAAGTGTGCAGACTATGCACTTACCAGAGGCATCATCATAGCAGATACCAAGTTTGAGTTCGGACTTGATGAGGACGGCAATATCGTTCTTGCTGATGAGATGCTCACTCCCGATTCTTCCAGATTCTGGCCTCTTGAAGGTTATGAAGCAGGAAAGAGCCAGCCTTCCTTTGACAAACAGTTTGCACGTGACTGGCTCAAGGCCAATGACGGAAAGCATGACTGGACTCTTCCCCAGGATATCGTTGATAAGACCATTGAAAAATATCTCGAAGGTTACAGACTTTTAACAGGAAAGGAACTTTGACATGAGCTCTACAGACAGATACCAAAGCCCGCTCTCCGAAAGATATGCAAGCAAGGAGATGCAGTACATTTTTTCACAGGACAAAAAATTCCGCACATGGAGAAAACTGTGGATAGCGCTTGCAGAGACTGAGATGGAACTGGGTCTTTCCGAAAACGGCAAGCCCGTCATTACTCAGGAGATGATAGATGAATTAAAGGCTCATTCAGAGGATATCAATTACGATGTTGCAAAGGCCCGCGAAAAGGAAGTGCGCCATGACGTAATGAGCCATGTGTATGCATACGGACAGCAGTGCCCCAAGGCTGCCGGCATCATTCATCTGGGAGCTACCAGCTGCTATGTCGGAGACAATACCGATATCATTCTTATGAAGGAAGCTCTTGAACTTATCAGGGGCAAGCTCATTAACGTAATAGCAAACCTGGCTGATTTTGCGGCTGAGTATAAGGATCTTCCAACTCTTGCATTTACCCACTTCCAGCCTGCACAGCCTACAACGGTTGGTAAGAGAGCCACACTTTGGATCAACGAGTTCATGATAGATCTTGAGGATCTTGATTATGTTCTCGGGTCTTTAAAACTTCTCGGATCAAAGGGAACCACAGGAACCCAGGCTTCATTCAAGGAACTTTTTAACGGAGATGATGATACCATAGATAAGATCGATCCCATGATTGCAGCCAAGATGGGATTTGAGTCCGTTTATCCCGTATCCGGACAGACCTATTCACGTAAAGTTGATACCAGAGTTATAAATGTGCTTGCAGGTATTGCCGCATCAGCACACAAGATGAGTAACGATATCAGACTTCTCCAGCATTTAAAGCAGGTTGAGGAGCCCTTTGAAAAGAGCCAGATCGGATCTTCCGCAATGGCTTACAAGAGAAATCCCATGAGGTCCGAAAGAATCGCGTCCCTTGCAAGATATGTCATGGTGGATGCTCTTAATCCCGCGATAACCTCAAGTGTTCAGTGGTTTGAGAGAACTCTTGACGATTCAGCCAACAAGAGACTTTCTGTTCCTGAAGGATTCCTTGCAACTGACGGTATCCTTGATCTTTGCATGAACATTACCGCAAAGGGAGGAATGAAGGTTTATCCCAAGGTTATCGAAAAGCAGTTTATGTCGGAGATTCCTTTCATGGCTACCGAGAACATAATGATGGATGCGGTGAAAAACGGCGGAAACCGTCAGGAACTTCATGA
>ONTX01000353.1 GCA_900320825.1 uncultured Lachnospiraceae bacterium
GGGCAGTTACTATTACATCTCCGGAAAATTCGATGCCGCCGCAACATGCTTTAAGCAGGGCATGGAGATCATGGAATCCGTTCTGGGAAAAAACAGTTATTACGAAAGGCTTCATGATAATTACGAAGCCTGCATGGCTGCCATAAGTGCAGGAAGCAGGGAGAAAAAACCGGAGGATGTGTGCTCTGAAGATAGCGTGTCAGGTTCAGGATCAGGTAGCCTGCAAGATACTGTAAAAACAGGTGCCGGCCTTTCTATATGCAAAGAATTCTACGAAAAATATGTGGCACCCATGATAGAAGAAAAATTCCCTGCATATGCTTCAAGGATTGCGGCAGGCCTTGTGGGAGAAGGGTCCGATGCATTCGGTTTTGACGATGAGTACTCCAGGGATCATGACTGGGGGCCTTCTGTTGTTCTCTGGATCACTAAAGAGACCGATAAGGAGATCGGAGATACTCTCAGGAAAGAATATGACCTGCTTCCCGCTGAGATAAACGGAATAAAAAGAGCTCCATACGTTCAGGGTAAGTCAAGACGCGGAGTCCAGGTGATACCTGAATTTTTCGAAAGACTTACGGGAGCTGAAAAGTACGAAGACATTGATTGGAAGAACACCGAATCGTCCCATCTTGCAGCAGCGGTTAATGGTGAGGTCTGGAGAGACGATGAAGGAATAGTGACCGCATTCAGGGATAGACTTAAAAAGGGATATCCCGAAGATGTTCTGTTTTTACATCTTGCGGAAAGCTGTGCGAAATTTTCCAGAGAAGGCCAGTATAACGCAGGAAGAGTAGAAAAAAGAGGCGATGACCTGACTGCAGGTATCTTTATCCATGATGCCGCAAGGGAAGCCATGAAGTTAATGTATCTCATGAACGGGCGTTTTTGTCCTCATGATAAGTGGCTCAGGAAAGGCCTTGCTAAGATCGAAGGCGGCGAAGAACTTGAGGCCCTTATCCTTTCAATGATAAAAGATCATGCAAAGGCCGAAGATGTGGGGGCATTCCTTGCAATGCAGCTTTACAGAAGGGATTACATCAGCGATATAGATCCATACCTTGACCACCAGACGGAAGAACTTCTTGAAAAGGCTGCCTGGAGCAGGATGAGCACGGAAGACCTTGCAATGCGGATCGCAAAGGATGAGTTCGAGGCCTTTGATAAGGTGGAAAATGAAGGTGGAAGAGCATCCTGTCAGGACGACTGGCCCACATTTAACATAATGCGCAGAAGCCAGTACCTTACCTGGAATAAGACCATGCTCCTCCAGTACCTCTATGATTTTGAAAGAGAGATGAGACTCGGACATAATCTCATCACCGAAAAATACGGACGCATGATGGAATCCACAGCTCCGGAAAAATATGAGGAGATAAAGGATAACTTCCCGCCTCTTTCAGATGAAAAAAAGATGATCATAGACCGTATAGCCCAGATCCAGGTTGCGTGGATGGAAGAGTTTGCCGAAAAGTACCCCGTAATGGCAGGAAGGGCGCGTTCCATACACACATACGACGACACACCTTATAACACTTCATATGAGACATATCTTCGCGGAGAACTGGGGACATACTCTGACAAGATGCTTGAACTCTATGCAAGATTTATAGTTGAACTGACAAATGACGGCAAGAACCTTGCTTACGAGACAATGCTTAATTCCGCAAAGCTTTACGGCTTTGAATCCGTAGATAAGGCGGAGAGTTTTTTTGCTAAATGATCGATCCGGAAAAATAATCATTGCAAATAATAATAGATTTGAGGGAGAAAAAAATGTTTTGTAAAAAATGCGGAAACCAGGTAGGAGAAGGTGAACTCTTCTGCAGAAAATGCGGATTCGATTTAAGACAGCAGATGCCTGCAGGTCAGGCACCCGCAGGCCAGACACCTTTCAGTCAGGGTTATACCGGCCAGGCTTATGCAAATCCTGCTCCGGGACAGGCAGCACCTGACGGAACCAAAAAGAGTAAGCTTCCTTTGATCCTCGGGCTGTCTGCTGCCCTGATAGTCCTTGTTGTCGTAGTGGGAATACTGCTTTCGGGTTCAGGGTCATCGGAAAAGAAAATACAGTCCAAACTGGAAAAAGGTAACGAGCTTTTATCCGATAAAGATTACGCAGGATCGGTTGAATGCTTTGAGGCTGTACTCGAATCAGATCCTGAAAATGTTGATGCATATATGGGTCTTGCCGAGGCATACGCTGAACTTGAAGACCCGGAAGACCTGGTTGGTGTTTACACAAGAGCTTCGGATAATCTTTCGAAATCCGATCTTAAAAGTGTCAGAAAAGCGGTATCACGCTCTCTTTGCGACATGCTCGAAGAAGCTTTAGGTGATGGTGATAAAAAGAGAGCCAAGGAAGTATACGCTATGCTCCTTGCTGTAGATCAGAGTGCTTCATTTGAATATGCTGGTGATGTGCTCCCTGAAGGCGGGGCCGAAGCAGAACCTCAGACCACTGAACCGGACGAGCCCGCAGAGCCTGCAGAGCCGGGTGAAAGCAGCGAAGCAGAAAGATACGAAGAGTTTATTTCCGATACCTGCGGAGATACTGCGATCGAGGCATATGCAGATTATTTTGAAAGAAAGTACGGATACAAAAACGGCGGTACATGCTATTGCATTTATCTGAATAACGACAAGATTCCCGAACTCATAGTAGATTCCGGAGATGCCGCAGGCGGAGCAATGATCTTCACATACGGCCCCGATGGTGTTTCCGAGCATTTCCTTGTGAGAGGAGAATTTCTCTATTGGGAAAAGACCAATCTCATCGATAATTATTACGGCCATATGGGTTATTACGGCGATGAGATATTCCAGATAACAAACGGATACTTTGAAAACATTGCCGGAGGAACTTATTCCATCAAAGAAGATTATATGTATGATTCCGACTGGGATGATGACTATAAATGGGATTGTGAATGGATGGGAGATTCTGTTTCCATGACAGAATATACAAAAAAGAAAAACAGCTTCCTCCCCTCCGATGACGGTCAGTGGAATAATTCTTTTGATATCGGAATAGCCATATACGATTCCTACTCATTCACGCAGGCGTATTATGACCTTCAGATAAGATGGGGAGAAGCTGAATACTGGGATTACTACGGAGGGATTGAAAAACCTAATATCTACATCTACCCGGATCTTTCCGCTCAGGCATCCGTAATGCTTAACGGACATAGAGTTGTTGAAACAAACACACTTCTTACCATAAACGGCGGTCAGCTGACTGCATCATGGCCCGAGCCTGCGGCAGAAGGCAGAGATTACAAATGGCACGTATACGCATCCGCAGACGGAACCCTTTATGACGAAAAAGGAAATGTGTATTCATATCTTTTCTGGGAAGGCAATTCCGACTGGACTCCGGATTTCAGTAAGGGCTTCTGCGTGAAGGGCGAAGATACCGCAGAGTTTTTGAGAAAGACTCTTAAGGAAATGGGCCTTACTCCCAAAGAGTACAATGAATTCATCGTGTATTGGGCACCCAGGATGGAGGGAAATGCATATAATCTCATCTCATTCCAGAGCGATGTATATGACAGTGCCTGCCCTCTTAATGTGACTGACGCAAGCGGAAAAACTCCCGATAACATGCTCAGAGTCATGATGGCATGGAAACCTCTTGATAAAAAGGTAAGTATTGCTCCCCAGACCTTTAAGCCATTCACAAGAGACGGATTCACCGTTGTTGAATGGGGCGGAAGGGAATGCAAATAAATTTTCAGCCATCTTTTTATGTATACCCGGAGCCAAAAATTTCCGGATTTGTGAAAAAATACCAATAAAGAAAAATGCAATAGGAAAATGTTATTTTTTAAACATTTACTTTTCCACTGAAAACGATTAAGAAAACCCCGTAAAAAAGGTTTATGCACGGAGTTAATCACATTATCCACCAAAAAATAACGTATTTTACCCTGATTTTTATGGAAACCACCGAAAATATGTTTTGGAAAATGTGCATAAATCGGACCGGAAAGTCAATGTCCGGGGTGTCTGAATTTGTATTTTTCTATCAGATAATTAGGTGCAATTCTTGCAAAATTCAGAAAATTGACTGACAATTTATGCATTAAAATATAGATAGAAAACATCACCGATAATACGCTATTATAATTTACAGGAACATATATGAAAAAGAGGCTTAAATGCACAGCAGCCATGCTGGTCACTGCTGCTTTCGTCTGCGGATGCTCGTCAGCTGCAGATGCTCCGGATTGCACAGAGCAGGAAATGCAGGCCGCGGAAGAGACACAGGCAAATACTGATAATGCCACAGAAAGTAACACGGAGACAGGAGCATTGAGCGGATCATCACAGGAAAACAAAATACCTGCATCATATGAAGAGTATGAAGATCTTCAGTTTATTACCGATGCCGGAAAAACCGGATCAGGCAGTGTGATCATGCCCATCCCCGACAACGATGCCTATAAGATGATCATGGATATAAATGCGGGCTTCAACGTCGGTAACGCATTTGATGCAACGGACTGCACCCTGGAAAATGAACTTGATTATGAGTCGGTCTGGTGCGGTAGCAGAACAAATCCTGAGCTCATCGATTCTCTTAAAAACGAAGGCTATAACCTTGTAAGGATCCCCGTTTCATGGCATGACCATGTGGATGAGAATTACCGCATATCTGAGGTATGGCTTTCAAGAGTAACCGAGGTCGTTGATTACTGTCTTGAAAAAGACATGTATGTCATAATAGATGTTCATCACGACATCTATCCCGGGTATTTTTATCCCGATTCCGCTCACAGGAATGATGTGCTTGCTTTTACCGAGACTGTGTGGCAGCAGCTTGCGGAGCATTTCAAGGACCGCAGCGAAAAGCTCATGTTCGAATGTATCAACGAGCCCAGGCTTAAGGGTACCGATAACGAGTGGTGGTTCCCTTATGAAACTGATGTGATCCTTGATTCTTATGATGTGATCATGGAGGCTGAGCAGGCCTTTGTGGA
>ONTX01000203.1 GCA_900320825.1 uncultured Lachnospiraceae bacterium
ACCCAGGGAGTAATGAAGATCGTTACGAATAACTTTGTGGACATCTCCAAAAGAACGAGAATTCCCGCGAAGGTTACCAATGTAACGTGTATGCATGATGGTGATCTTTATGTGGGAACGGACAGCGGACTTTATATCATATCTGAAGACAGCAGGCTTGTGGAAAACGAGATCACCGAGTTTATCGGGGATGCCAGGGTAAGCTGTATTGCGGAAGGCATGGATGGAGATCTGTGGGTCGGAACCTTTACAGGCGATCTTGGAGCGGTATGTTTTTCACCTGACGGAACCATAACAAAATACAACAGTGAGTCAGGTATACCGGATAATGAGATAAGGTGTATCAAAGCAAGAAAAGACGGATCTGTCCTGATAGGTACCAACGGAGGCCTTGTTTTTATAAAGGATGGTAAGGCTCAGAAGGTTTTCGGACTGGGAGCCGGTCTGAAAAACAGCGTGATCATTTGCCTTGAAGACGGAGAAGGCGGAGCTGTGTATGCGGGAACCGACGGAGACGGCATATATGTCATTACCGGTTCTTCCGTTGAACGTATCGGGCGTGATGAGGGGCTTACCAGTGATGTTGTGAATAAGATAAAAAGGGATGATGACAACGGTGTCTACTGGATAGTCACATCCAATTCCATAGAATATATGAAGGACGGCCAGATCACACCCATCACTTCTTTCCCTTATACCAATAACTATGATCTTTTCTGCAACAAAAAAGGTGATATGTGGATCATATCATCTTACGGAATATATGTTGTCAGAACCGCTTCAATGCTTGCAGACAGGATAATAGACTATAAACTCTTCACGGTTGATAACGGTATGTCCTCGGCACCTACATCCTCATCTTCCAGTGCTCTTACTCGGGAGGGCTATCTGTATATTCCCGGAAGAGAAGGAGTATGCAGGGTCAATATAGACAATTTCTCCGAGTCAAAAGTTCCTCTGAAAGCCGGGATCAGTTATGTTTACTGCGATGACAAACTGATACTTCCGGATGAAAACGGATCTTATACCATTCCGGCTTCGGAAGGAAGAGTGAAGATAGTTCCTTCGGTTCTGGACTATTCACTTCTTAATCCTCAGGTTCAGGTTTACTTTGAGGGTAAGGAAGAGGACGGAATAAAAGCATTAAAGAGTGATCTTACGCCCCTTGAGTATACAAGGCTTTCATACGGAAATTACACTCTTCATATAAAGGTCCTTGACGGATCCGGAAAGATCACGCTTCTTCATGATAAATTCACCATCATAAAAAAGCCGCTTTTTTCAGAACTTCCTTTTGTAAGGATGCTTTTATTCCTTGTCATCGGTCTGGCAGCAGGCGTCTTTGTATGGCGCTTTATGAAAAATACCATAGTAAGCAGGCAGTATGACGAGATCAAACAGGCAAAAGAGGATGCCGAACGTGCCAATAATGCAAAGTCCGGTTTCCTTGCCAACATGTCTCATGAGATAAGAACTCCCATCAACACCATAATGGGAACAAATGAAATGGTTCTCAGAGAAGATGCCACCGGAGTGCCGAAGCCGTATTTCATGTCAATGGTCAACTATGCTCTGGATATAAGGAATGCATCGGAAACGCTTTTGTCTCTTATCAATGATCTTCTTGATATGTCCAAGATCGAGTCAGGCAAGATGCATCTTGTGGAGCAGGATTATTCCCTTCAGGAAATGCTCAGGTCCGTAGTTTCAATGACACGTATCAAGAGCACTGAAAAGGAACTTAATTTTGATGTGTCTATTGATGAGATCCTTCCCTCACGTCTTTACGGTGATCCGGGAAAGATCAAGCAGATACTGATGAATCTCCTTTCAAATGCCGTGAAATACACAGAGATTGGTGGATTCGCACTTTTTGTATCCATGAAGGAAAGAAGAGACGATGAATGTACGATCACATTCTCCGTAAAGGATACGGGTATCGGAGTACGTGCTGAGGATATGGACAAGCTGTTCTCTGCTTATGAAAGACTCGATGAGACAAGAAACAGCGGAATCCAGGGAACGGGCCTGGGACTTGATATCTCCAAAAAATTATCCGAGATGATGGATGGATCACTTGAATGTGTAAGTGAATACGGAAAGGGATCCGAATTCATCCTGACGATCAGACAGAAGATAATCGATAAAACACCCATAGGTGTATTTATTGAAAAAGATGAGGTAAAGGCAAAAGGACCTTATGTTCCGAAATTTGTGGCACCGGATGCGGATATCCTTGTCGTGGATGACACACCCATGAACCTCAATATAATCAAGGGACTTCTGAAGCCTACAAAGGTCTTTGTGACCACGGCATCCAGCGGAGAAGAGTGTCTTGATAAACTTCAGGATACCAAATTCAACGTTCTCCTAATCGATCATATGATGCCCGGAATGGATGGCGTGGAAACGGTTCAAAGGATACGTAAGACCGATCCGGATCTTCCGATATATGCTCTTACGGCAAATGCCGCCGCCGACGAAGCTTACTATATTTCAAAGGGATTTAACGGATATCTGCCAAAACCCATAGATACGGAATTGCTCGAAACAACCATAATGAAGCATCTTCCGGAAAGCATGATGGAAAAACCTGAGGCACATTACGAAGAGGAAGAACTTACCGAGATTCCCGAGTCCATGATGTGGATTTACGATGTTCCGGAGTTATCTGTTGAAGAGGGAATTAAAAATTCCGGCGGAATAAAAAATTATATATTCTCCCTAAATATGTTCCTGGATACCATTGACTATAATTCGGGTGTAATAAATGATTCTTATGAATCCGATAATATCAGGCTTTATACCATCAAGGTACATGCACTGAAGAGTTCGGCAAGGATCATCGGAGCAAATGCTCTTTCCGCATTTGCAAAGGAAATGGAAGATGCGGGAAACAGGGAAGACAGGGAATACATAGGAAATAATCATAAGCAGCTTATGGCCGAATATGAAAGGTTCAAGGAACTTCTTTCGAGGCTTAAAGAGTCAGACGAAAACAAAGAGCCTGTTTCGGAGGATACTCTTTCGGAAGCATACAGTGCGCTTTCGGATGTGATACCTCAGATGGATTATGATTCGGTTGAAATGATCCTTGATTCGCTTTCGGAGTATGCACTTCCCCCGGAGGATGATGAGATCATGAAAAAATTATCATCGATGCTTAAGGTATTTGACTGGGAAGGGATGGAAACACTGATCAACACGCTGTCTGGAAAAGAGGGAGGACATTAAATGGCCGAACAGAAGATGATATTTATCGGAGCAAAGGAAGCTTTTATCGCACGTGTCCTGATAAAAAAAATAACGGATACGGGAACGGAGTGCAGATTTATTCCCTGGACGGTAAGTGATATCAGTAAAAACATCAGCGGGGTTTCCCTGATAGTTCTTTTCATGGAAGATTCTGAAAAGCCGCAGGATGAAGTGATCCATTATCTCTCGGATATGATGGATGAAAAGGAGATACGCCTTGTGCTCGTCGGTGAAAAGGCGGACATACAGTATGTATCGGAACACATTAGCGATGGCCTTGTGCATGCAACGTTTACGAGACCTGTGGATAATACTGAATTTGCAAAATGCATAACAAAGTATTTTAAGCAGGTTGAAGACAGTGAGATGAAAAAGAGCATCATGATAGTAGATGACGATCCTCAGTATCTTACCACCGTGAGGGAATGGCTCAAGGAGACATATAAGGTTACTATGGCAAACTCCGGACTCCAGGCGATAAAGATGCTTGGAAAAAATAAAGTGGATCTCATACTTCTTGATCATGAGATGCCGGTAACCAGCGGACCGCAGGTTCTTGAGATGTTAAGAAGTGATCCCGAGACTGCGTCCATCCCTGTAATGTTCCTTACCGGCAAGGGGGATAAGGAAAGCGTTATGAGTGTGGTGGCATTAAGGCCTGAAGGATATTTTCTTAAAAGCATTCAAAAGGAAGAATTGCTTACCAATCTGCAGGAATTCTTTGTTCTTCACAGGTGACAGTGCTTAAACGGCCGTATTTACCATGATCGCATATGAATGTGATCATGACCTTAAGGAGTCAGACACAGATGTTTGAATTAATGAGAGACCATCAATTAAATATAATGCTGGTTTTATGCGGGTCATGTGCAATCCTCATATTTCTCCTGGTTATGACGCGTTTTCTGTCATCCAGCAGAAAAAGGATCCTGGTCATGATGGAACTGATGGCGCTATTGCTTTTGTGGTTTGACAGGATGGCTTATGTTTACGCGGGTGATGTAAGCAATGCCGGATACGTGATGGTAAGAGTCAGCAATTTTCTTGTGTTCTTTTTGACTTCCGGAATCGTGTGCGGATTCGATCTGTATCTGTGGGACTATCTTGTGCATGAAGGAAAAGTAAAAACTCTCCCCAAGAGATTGGCAGTTGTGTCATATATTGCCGTAATAGGAATGATCCTTTCCATAGTATCCGCATTCACGGGACTTTATTATTATTTCGATGCAAATAACATGTACCACAGAGGAAGAGGCTTTCTTATTGCATATATCATTCCTGTTGTAGGACCTTTGATAATTTTCACTGTAATTCAGCAGTACAGAAAGATATTCAGTAAGCTGATATATATTTCCCTGCTGCTTTATATATTTGTCCCACTCGCCTGCGGAATTCTCCAGATATTCACCTATGGTCTTTCAATCGTAAATATGGCTATGGTTGCCGTGTCCGTATGCCTGTATCTTTTCACCTATATCGATATCAACAATGACGTTGAACGGGCACATGAGATTGAGATAACCAATATGCAGGGTGAAAATAAGAGAATGAAGAAACTCTTTGATCAGACTGCGATGGCCTTGGTCTCCGCAATGGAGAAAAAAGATACATATTATAAGGGGCATTCGGTAAGAATAGCGGATTATTCCATGAGGATAGCAGAACTTGCCGGCAAGACTCCCGAGGAATGCGAGAAGGTATATTATGCCGGCCTTCTTCATGATGTGGGAATTATAGGAATACCTGACAATATTATTGAAGATCCTGCCTATGACGATGAAACCGTAAGAGAGGAAATGAAGAAAAAACCTCTTATCGGAAATGAGATCCTTTCATGTGTTACAGAGTATCCTTATCTTGGAACAGCTGCTCATTACAGTCATGAAAAATATGACGGATCCGGTTATCCCGAAGGTCTTAAGGGAGAGGAAATACCCGAAACGGCAAGGATAGTTGCAATTGCCGACGCTTATGTTTCCATGACATCGGAAAAAAGATACCGCGAGCCCAAACCTGATTTCCTTGTAAGGGAAGCGCTGGTAAAAGGTGCGGGAGAGAAATATGATCCTCTGTTTACCGAACTGCTTCTTAAGATAATTGATGCAGAGCGGAATGAAGAGGTAGTTGAAGATAACGATAATATTGAGACTGAAGTAAGCTGCCATGCATACAGAGAAAATGTGACCCGCGGAATAGCTCTTGATGATAAGGTTAAAAAGATCACATTTGACTGCTCATCACTCGAAGATGATGCGTCGGGCTTTTCAGCCCCTTCCGTGATCATATTTGATTCATATGACAAACGAATTCATACCAATGAAAAAGCAATAGAGGCATATGCTTATCTTGAGTACGGAGAACTGTGGTTTGACAGTCACAGTATCACATCTTCGGCAAGAAGGATCGTTGAAAAAGAATTGGAAAACAACGACGGTGGCGGCAGGAAGTCAGATGCCGATATATATGAGATAAGTGCATGCAGATATGAAGACCATTTAAAACTGATCATGAAGGGGCCTTCTTATAAGAAGGAAGTGATCGTTGCACTGCCCGGAGGATCAAAGTCCGCATATCTTGCCCTTACCGGTGAAAACTGTGAACTGAAGAATATCACCGTGACACATACCGACGAAACTGTCGGTGCGGATTCCATTCCCCGTATTGCCGAGGAAATACTCTATACCGACCGTCTTGAATCCGATATCAAAAATAAGCAGATTGACAGAACAAGATCCGATTCTACAGAGGGCGTTGAGATCAGTGACAGGCTCAGACTGAATTTCCACACCATGAGTCTTCCGGGAGCAGATCTTGTCTGGCATTGTCCCTATATCCTGATCTACACTTCGGATGACGGATCCGTTCACGGTGAGAATTACCGTGAGTATTCAATGATAAAACTGTATGGTGAAAATGACGGTGATAATGATTATGCCACCAACAGTATCTATGTGAGAAAAACAGATGAATTCCGGGGATGGGAAGAGTGGAAAAAGAAGAACAAGTACGGTCTTGAATGTGAAGTTAAGATAAAAAAGAAAGATAACCGTATTATCCTGAAGACGACAAACCTCGGAATCGAATTGGAAAATACCACCACCATAAAAGATGATCCCGGAAAGATCTATGTTGCACTAACCGGAGACCAGATAGCACTTACCGATATAAGGGTGAAATAATAAATGGGAATGCTTACTGTCATCGGCAGAATGGCCGTCATAGCCATTCTTGTCGGTATCGGAATATTTTTATATAAAAAGAAGATAATAACGGATGTCAGCACGAAGACTCTGTCCTCCATCGTTGTTGATGTCTGTAATCCCGCCCTTGTCCTATCGTCAGTCCTTACCGGAAACATTACTGCGGGAAGGGCGGATCTGATAAAGGCTCTTGTATTCGGTGCGGCAATATACGCCGCTTTAGTTCTCCTAGGCTTTGTGTATCCGGTTATCACAGGAGTAAAGAGAGATGAGCGAAGATTCCACAATCTGATGATGGTATATACAAATGTGGGATTTATCGGAATACCGGTGGCAAAAGCCGTGCTTCCGGATAATGCCATGCTTTATGTCGTTGTCAGCAATATCTTTTATGCTCTTTTGTTCTATACCCACGGCGTTACTATTTTAAGTAACGGAAAAGAAAAGATCGATCTTAAAAAACTTTTAAGCCCCGGGACTGTAATGGCTGTGATCACGATCCTTGTTTTCTGGTTTGACATGGAAATTCCGGAAGTGCTCTCGGGAAGCGTTATTTATGTGGGAAATGCAACTACATTTCTCTCCATGTGTATTTTGGGAATTGCCATAGCAAGATCTGACCTTGCAAAGAGCATCCGCGATATAAGGCTTATGTTTTATATCATCTTCAGGATGCTTGTTTTTCCCATGGCGGTTGCGGGTATCATGACACTTCTTCATGCGGACAGGGATATGACTCTTGCCTTCGCAATGCTCATGTCACTGCCTGTGGGTAATCTTCCCCTTATCCAGGCAGAAAAAACCGGAGAAGACACCCAGGTCCTCTCCGGCTACATCACCGTAACTACAATTGCTACATTTATCACAACAACTCTTGTGATCTATCTTGTTTCTCTTATCTGATATATTATTTTTTTCTTACGGAAAATCCGAAAGTTCCAAGTGTTTCCGACATGGTTCTGTATGCTCCGTGCTCATATGCGATCAGATCACACTGATCCATGTGGAATACCCCCTTGTCGTCAAGGAACTTATCATCAACGGATACGCTCACTACTTTTGCAAGGAACATATCGTGGGTTCCCAGTTCAAGAACCTGGGTGACTTTGCATTCAATGCAGACAGGTGATTCCGCGATTGAAGGTGCCGATACTTTAAGGCTCTTTGCACGGGTGAGTTTGCAGTCCCTGAATTTGTCATCTTTTGCACCGGTTATACAGCCTGCCCTGTCCAGAGCCCATGCCATATCCCTGGAAGGAAGGTTTATTACAAATTCTCCGGTCTTTTTGATAAGGGGATATGAATATCTTTCCTTTCTGACTGAGATATAGACCATGGGGGGATCGGAACATACGGTTCCCGTCCAGGCGATGGTTATGATATTGCTTGCTTCCTCATCACCGCAGGATACTATGACGGCGGGAAGAGGATACAGAAAATTTCCGGGTTTATCGAATTCTATCTTGCTCATGGATATTGTCTCCTTTTTTTCCAACCTATATATAATAGCTTTTCTTTTATTAAATATTAACTGTTTTTTAATAATATGATAAAATCATATAAATAGGTGTTTTTAGGAGTATCCCGATTTGGGAAAAAAGATCGGTAAAAAAATACTGATACTCATAATTATGATCATTGGAGTGGCAGCCGGCTGCATCATTATGCTCCATGATTATGATGATCTTCGGGAAACGGAACGTGATATATCTACGCCCCCGTCTCCGTCTTCCTCCGTTATAAGCAATATCATTCCCCAGCCTTTTGACTCCAAAGTTGTAAGTACTAAATATCTTGTGGGTTTTATGTATGATACGGCTGATTTTCTTGAGATGGCACCCTCTTTTGAGTGCCGTTACCTTTATGACGGAAGAGTAGAAGCCAGATTCTGGCATGATAACCCGGGGAGTGGGAGAACCCTGGATATCCGCTATTATGAACTGGATGAAAAACAGCAAAAGAATGTCAATGATGGTATAGACCTGAAGAAACTTTATAATCTGGATCCTGAGTGTGAGAATCCTGAGGATGTTTGCGACGGAGGCTATTCATATATCTATATATATGATCCGGAGGGTGAAGTTTTCAAAGCCTGCGGCGGCTTTTGCCCGACGAACAAAGAATTCAATAAAATGCTGGGGGTTCTTCATGAGAATCTACCGGATGAACTGGTGGATGATGCTTTAAACTATAAGAGGCAGTGGCAGTTCTATGAGCAGATTGCTTCTTACGGAAGTATCGGAATTTTTACCGGTTATGACGGACCGTTAAAAGATATTACCGGGTATTCCCATATCGTGATCGAAGCACAGAATTACAGCAAAGAAGAGATAGAAAACTACAAAGGAAACTACGGAAGATATGTCCTTGGTTATCTGAATGTTGGTTCTCTTGAGGGATTCAGGGATTACTATAATGATTTTGCCGATCTTTCCCTGGGAGAATATGAGAACTGGCCGGGTGAAGTCTGGGTTGATGTCTCTGATGAAAGATGGCAGGATTTTATAATAGACGAACTTGCTCCTGAGCTGCTGGAAAAGGGAGTGGACGGATTTTTTGTAGACAACTGTGATGTATATTATAATTATCCTGCCGAGGAGAATTACAGAGGACTTGTGATCATCATGGAATCTCTTAAGTCTATGGGAGTCCCGGTATTCATTAACGGCGGGGAAGATTTCCTTGATACCTATATCGCAATGGGTGGAACATTTACGGATGTGGCCGACGGTATAAACCAGGAGAGTGTTTTTTCAAAATATGATTTTGAAAATGAATGTTTTGGAAAGCAGGATGAAGAAGAAACAGAGTACTATAAGGCCAGGCTTGCGGATTATAAAACTCAGGGTGCATATATCATGCTTACTGAGTATACTGATGATCCCCGGGTCATACATCAGATCAAAACATTCTGTTATGAAAAGGACTACGGTTTTTATATAACGGATTCAATAGAACTTGATTATCAGCCGGACAAATAATATTTATATGATCGTTAACTGCAGTGAGGATTGTTAAGAGGGGAACAATATGAAAAAGAAGAACAATGCATTAAAAACCATTCTTTTGATCATGACGACGTGCATCGTGATGCTTTCTTCGGGATGTTCAAAAAAGTCAGGTTCGACGACCATGTCGGTTGACGGGGCTGTGGGTGATGTGTTCATCAACGGGGAACTTGCAGGTAAAGATATTAAAGCAGGAGACCTTCTTTCCGGTAAGGATGTAATCTCCACAAATGAAAACGGAAGTATTGATGTCAGCCTGGATGAAACAAAGACGGTAGGCCTTGATGTCAACAGTTCCGCGTCCTTCAGCCAGGACGGAAAAACGAATATTGTAACTCTGGAAAGCGGTGCACTTTATTTTTATACAACCGCAAAGCTGGGAGAGGATGAAAGATTCGTTATAAATACTCCTTCACTTTCCATCGAGGTAAGGGGAACTTCGGGATATGTTCTCTTTAACAAAAAGACCGGAGTAGCAAAGATTTACCTTACTTCCGGAGAAGTCCATCTTCTTGCAACCAATCCTGTTACCGGTGCAACAAATGAGATCGATCTTGAATCGGGCTCCAGTGCCCAGCTGTTTAAGTATGATTATCTGGATGGTCCTGACAGTTTAAAGTTTATGCTTAGTGAGGTCGCTCCGGCAGATCTGCCCCCTCTTCTTGTTAAGAAAATAGTTGATAATCCTGAGGTATTTGCGAGAGTTGTTGAAGAGGCCAATTGGAGCGTTACTGAAATGGAGACAATCGCAGCATCGGTAAACTGTGTCAATGCTTCGGATCCCGGTTCGGTTCAATATGCAGCTGACGCTGTTTCTGCATTGAGTAATGATATGAGTGGCTTGGACACTGCATTTGCTTCCGCGGACGCAGCAGCGGATGCAGGAGTTGAACCAAGCGGTGACAGTGCAGTAGTCACCCCCGGTAATATGCCGGAACAGGCTGTTGGTGCAGTCGCCCTCAGTGATAAGCCGGGACAGACTTTTGGAATAAAGAGTTCCATTCTTACCGAGGTTTCGGTTTTTGCCAAAGTAGAAGTGGTTTTCAAAAAAGGCAGTGCAGGCTCAACTGTTACTACAATGAAAGACGGTGCTTCCGCAGATGTTACAAATAAGGCGGGAGGGAAGATCGAGTTGATAGGTAAAATTGGTTCAAGGATTATGGAAGATGTGGAAAAGCCAAAGGTCGAGGATGCGATTACCCCCCAGATAGGCGATTTGAAAACTCCCATTGCTGTTAATAACAGTTCTTCCAGCAGCTCCAGCTCAAGCAGCAGCTCATCGTCCTCCAGCAGTTCCAGTTCCAGCAGCTCCAGCAGTAGCTCAAGTACTACCCCTGAACCCGGTGCAGGCTCAGGTACTGTCCCTGACGTAAATCCTCCTGCCCAGTCACACACAGTCACGGTTCCAAGTAATGAAACCGGATATACTGCATGGATAGTACAGACCGGAAGTAACGATCATACCGTCACGAGCGGAACTTTTAACCAGGGTAATACCGTCA
>ONTX01000048.1 GCA_900320825.1 uncultured Lachnospiraceae bacterium
ATCATCAAGATCCGAAGAAAACTGTGTGAAAACTTCCATCTCCCTGTACTGTGCAAGATCGATCCTGACAGATCCTGCGGCTTTCTTCATGGCCTTTGTCTGTGCGGCACCACCTACTCTGGATACGGAAAGACCTACGTTTACCGCGGGTCTGAAACCAAGGAAGAACAAGTCGCTCTCAAGATATATCTGTCCGTCAGTTATGGAAATAACATTGGTGGGAATATATGCGGAAACGTCACCTGCCTGAGTCTCAATGATGGGAAGAGCCGTAATGGAACCGCCTCCTTTTTCATCAGAGAGTCTCGCACTTCTTTCAAGAAGTCTCGAGTGCAGATAGAACACGTCTCCGGGATATGCTTCACGTCCGGGGCTTCTCTCTAGAAGAAGTGAAAGAGCTCTGTATGCGACCGCATGTTTTGAAAGGTCATCATATACTATCAGGACATCCTCGCCTTTGTTCATAAAGTACTCGGCAACGGATGTTCCCGAATATGGCGCAATATACTGAAGGGGTGCGGGATCTGATGCGGTCGAGGAAATGATGACCGTGTAATCCATGGCACCTGCATTTTTCAGCATTCCCGCGATCTTGGCAACAGTGGATGCTTTCTGGCCTATGGCAACATATACGCACTTAACGCCCTTGCCCTTCTGGTTGATTATGGTATCGATGGCAATGGAAGTCTTTCCGGTCTGTCTGTCACCGATGATCAGTTCTCTCTGGCCTCTGCCGATGGGAAACATGGAATCTATGGAAAGGATTCCTGTTTCAAGAGGCGTATCAACGGGCTGTCTTGCGGTGATGGAAGGTGCCGGTGACTCAACGGGTCTGAATCCTTCCGCATTAAAATCTCCCTTACCGTCTATAGGCTCACCCAGAGCATTGATGACTCTTCCGAGAAGTGCTTCACCCACGGGGACGCCTGCCCTCATTCCGGTTCTTGCAACTTCATCCCATACTCTTATCTCATCATCCTTGCCAAAAAGAATGACACCGCAGTCCTCACGCCTTATGTCCTGAACCATTCCTTTGACACCGTTTGAGAAGATGAGGATCTCTCCGTACTCTGCTCTCTCGAGTCCCTTGACTCTGGCGATACCGTCTCCAACCGAAAGAACATATCCGGATCTTCTGAACCTTGCGGTAAGTCTGAATTCCTCTGTGGTAGTCTTAAGGATCGAGATAACATCCTCGTCTGCGGAAACCTTTTTGCGGATCTCCTGAAGTTTTTCATTGAACTGGCCGAGTCTTCCCCTGGTACTCCAGTTATACACTTCATTGCCGCACTTTAAGATAAAACCGCCGCCCAGCGATTCATCGTATTCAGCCGAAAAATCTATATCTTCGGCACTTCTGTCTTCATTAACATATTTTGCCAGAACAAAATCCCAAATTCCCTGAAGCTGCTCTTCCGAAGGGGGTGTCACATAATAAAGGATAACCTGGAATGTCTGTTTTTTTGCCATGTTCCTTATCCCCTTTATTTAGCCTGCTCCAAAAATCTGTCATAGAGCTGTTTGTCCATCTCTTCGCTCTGGTCAGCTGTAACGATCCTTTCGGCAGCCTTTGCCACCATGTCGGTGATCTCTTCATTGGCCCTGCGAAGACGGAGATTCTTCTCTTCCTCTGCTTCCTTAATGGCTGCACTGATGATCTTGTCAGACTCTTTCTTAGCCTGGTCCATCACCCTGTCATACTCTTCATTAGCCTTGTTTCTGGCTTCAATCAGACGCTTTTCTTTTTCTTCCTCGATATTTTTGATGGACTCTTCATACTGATTCTTTGAATCAAGAGCTTCCTTTGTCACCTTATCCGCAGCAGCATACTGCTCCTCCACCTCTTCCTTCCTCTTGTCAAGGATCTTGTGGATGGGTCTTATGAGAAAGATCTTTACCACAGCGAAAAGAAGCAGAACATTTATGATCGTAAAAAGCAGATTAATATCTAATCTAAGCATTTCTCACCTCAATGTGAAATAATCTGTAACCGTGAACCAAACATCATCCGAGGAACAGGATGATAAGAATTCCGATAACGAACGAATAGATTGCGGTTGCCTCTGCAAGTGCACCACCAAGAATGAGAAGCTTCATGATCTTGGAATCAGCTTCCGGCTGACGTGCGCATGCATCACATGCCTTTGCGGTTGCGATTCCGAGACTTATGCCCGCTCCGAGACATCCGAGTGCCGCAATACCTGCTCCTAATGCTATCATAGTAAATACCTCCTAATTATTTTGCGTATGCAACGTTACCAACTGTTTATTTATTCAATGGCTTCCTTGATGTACATACCTGTCAGGAAAACAAATACATATGCCTGAAGGATACCGTCAAATATATCAAAATAAAGAGAAAAAACTGCCGGCAATACCGCAGGAACAACGCATTTCAAAAGTTCCATGATAACGAAAGCTCCGACGACATTACCGAAAAGTCTCATACAAAGAGACAAAGGCTTTATGGCAAGTTCAAGGATATTGATGGGAGTTACTATGGCAACGGGATGGGTAAATCCCTTAAGCCATCCTCCGATATGCTTTTTCCTTATTGCAGCTGCCTGAACCAAAATGATACTCATAAGTGCAAGAGCCGCCGTGACATTCAGGTCCTTGGTAGGAGGCTTGAATCCGAACATTCCTATCAGGTCTGATAAAGAAATAAAGATAAGGACCGTAAGAAGATAGGGAACATACTCTTTTGCTTCCTCGCCCAGCATATCTCCCACTATGCCCTCTCCCTTTTCAACAAGAAATTCGGCAAGAGCCTGTCTTCTTGAAATATTCCTGACCCTGAGATTGGCCGTAAGGATCAGGCTCAGTATGAGCACGATAGCGATGACGATCCAGCTGACTACCACTGACTCGGATACGCCTATCTCATAGCCTCCGATATTAAAGGAGAATACATTTTCAGTCTGTAACTGTTCGAGTATTTCTTCAGCAATTTTTTCCATGATCGGTTGTCCTTAATAAATATTCAACACAACTATTTATTATACTATTTTTTGAGCATATATGCACAAATAATTGCTTTATTATCTGTTGAAAAAAACGTGACCTGATATTAAAATTGTCTCATCCAATGGTGCATAACGCATCGCCGAATGACCACAGACAAAAGAAAGGCCTGTCATGAACAATAACAAGAAAAAATGGACACCCAAAAGGATCCTGGCGATCCTGATAATCATATTCCTGGTGCTTTTATATGTAGTGACCCTGATAGTTGCCATAGTTAATCCCGGAGACGGAGGAAGGCTCTTTGCAATGTGCCTTCTTGCAACCGTTGTCGTACCCATCGTGGCATATCTTTACATCTGGGTATACACAAAGATCACCGGTAAAAAGACCATCGCCAGCGTGCCGGATGTTAAGGGCGGCGCAGAATCTGATCCCGAACCGGATAAGTGATCAATATGACACACCCATCCCTTTAAGATCATTATTTACCTGGTCATAGGTCTTAAAGACTATTCCATTTATTCCGTACTTTTCTCCGGCTTCGATATTCCTTGGAGTATCATCTATAAATACGCATTCCGAAGGATCCAGCGAATACCTCTTACATAAAAGATCATAAATCTTCTCATCGGGCTTTATCAGAAGCTCTCTGTAGCTTAAGATACCGCCGTCGCAATAGGGCAGAAAATCCAGGGAATCCGCACATTCATAAAAAGCCTTCTCCGAAAAATTCGACAGATAATAGACCTTATATCCTGCTTTTTTAAGACTCTCTATCCAGGGAATCGCATAATCCCTTTTTGTTACCATTCCGTGTATATCGCCGAAGGCTTTATAAAGATCATCCCTGATATCCGGGTTTTCCTTTTCAAAAAGCTTCATGACTTCATCATAAGACAAAGCTCCCCTGTCAAATTCATTCCAGTAGGGGCTCATGACGGTAGCCTTTTCGATCTCTTTTATCTTTGCGTCATCAAAGCCCTTATCTTCAAGGAATTCTCTCCATCTGAAGTCGGTAAGTACATTTCCTATGTCAAAAATAATATTTTTTATCATGATATATAATCTCAAAACCGGAATCCCTGGGGGATTCCGGTATTTTTACTTTCCTTTATTTTGAAAGAGGGGATTTTCTGTAAATGATATCGTCTCTCGAAGGACCATTGGATATCATTGTTATGGGATATCCGATCTCTTTTTCGATAAACTCGATATACTCTTTACACTCAGCGGGAAGATCGTCGTAGTTCCTGATACCTCTGATCTCGGTCTTCCATCCCTTGAACACTTTAAGTACAGGCTTTGCTTTCTCAAGCTTGCTGGTCACGGGGAAGTCCTTGGTCTCCTTGCCGTCAACCTCATACGCAACACATACAGGGATCTCATCAAGGTACTTAAGTATGTCAAGCACGGTGAAAGCTACATCTGTGGTTCCCTGAAGCCTGCATCCGTACTTTGATGCAACACAGTCAAACCATCCCACTCTTCTGGGTCTTCCGGTGGTAGCTCCGTACTCTCCGCCGTCTCCGCCGTTCTTTCTGAGCTGCTCCGCTTCATCACCGAAGATCTCGGAAACAAATGCTCCCGCACCTACAGCTGATGAATATGCCTTACATACGGTAACGATCTTCTTTATCTCATAAGGAGGAATACCGGCACCGATGGCTCCGTAAGCCGCAAGAGTGGAGGATGAAGTAACCATGGGATAAATTCCGTGATCGGGATCTTTCATGGTTCCGAGCTGTCCCTCAAGAAGGATGTTCTTGCCTGCTTTTATGGCTTCATCAAGGAAAAGGGAAACATCACATACATAAGGTGCGATCATATCCCTGTACTCGCGAAGGGTCTTAAGAAGCTCGGAAGCATCGATCTCAGGCTTGTGATAAAGCTCTCTTAAGAGAACATTTTTCTGGACTAAAACTCTGGGAACCTTTTCCTCAAGGATCTCATCGTCAAAGAGCTCACTTACCTGAAAACCGATCTTGGCATATTTATCGGAATAAAAAGGAGCTATTCCGGATTTGGTGGATCCGAAGGACTTTCCGGCAAGCCTTTCCTCTTCATACTGGTCAAAAAGAATGTGATAAGGCATAACGATCTGTGCCCTGTCGGAAACGAGGATGTGGGGCTTGGGAACGCCCTTCTCAACTATGCCGTTTATCTCACCGACCAAAAGAGGAATATTCAGCGCAACTCCGTTTCCTATAACGGATGTGGTATGGGAATAGAACACACCCGAAGGAAGGGTATGAAGGGCAAATTTACCGTAATTGTTTACTATGGTGTGCCCTGCATTTGCTCCGCCCTGAAACCTGATAATGATATCGGAATCTGCGGCAAGCATATCGGTGATCTTGCCCTTTCCTTCATCACCCCAGTTAGCTCCTACTATTGCTGTTACCATTTAAAACTCCGCCTTTCTCCGGTCTGTATGTCAAAGGCAAATACCCTTTTTTGACATGCCATGTACCGGCTCTTGTAAATCAAACGAATACATTATAAAGTACTGCTTTATTTTAGTAAAGCATGAAAGCGTTTTCGAATATCAGTATCATCAGACATTTATGTCAGCCTTAAGTCCAAGTACTTCCTTATTGGCATCAAGCACGGGCTTTACATAGTCCCTGAGATATACTTCAACCTGTCTGGGAGCACGTCCAACATAATTTTCGGGCTTTAATGTCTTTTTAAGATCATCGATGTTCATTCCGAAACTTTCATCTGCAGCGATCATATCAAGAAGATCGTTATCCCTGCCCTCTTCCTTAACATGTCTGCCTGCTTCCATGGAAAGAGTCCTGATCTTCTCATGAAGTTCCTGACGGTTTCCGCCGTTTTTCACCGCATCCATCATTATGTTCTCGGTAGCCATGAAAGGAATCTCCGACATAAAC
>ONTX01000042.1 GCA_900320825.1 uncultured Lachnospiraceae bacterium
CAGATGCAGTACCAAGGTCAATCCGGGCAGCCGTACATGCAGTCGGGTCAGATGAATTATCAGCAGCCCGGTCAGATGAAGACTAAGGGTAAGGGACTTCCGACAGCTCTTGTTATCTGTCTTGCGATAATACTGTTCTTTGCCATAGCGATCACAGTCATAGTGATGATAATTGCGCAAAAGAACGGTCCCCTTCACGGAGCGAAGGTTAAGAAACAGGTCGTATGGGAGACGGGAGATCTTACCGTTACGGCAATGAAGCTAATGCATGACGAAAACAGCAGTGAAAACCCATACTATATATTATTGGAAGCGGATAATAAGGGCCCGGTTGACAGAACCGTTACCTGTTATGCAGCAGCGATCAATGATATCAGGGTCGATACCAATCTTGAGCTTTCCGTTCCGGCTGGAGGGAAGAGTCAGGGAGAATTGCGAATTACGGATTGGAAGATAGGACATCTTACGGCATTTGAGTATTTTTATTCCATATCCTTTGTATTGCGGGAGGGTGATGAGTTAAGCGATATGATCAGGCTTAATACAGGTCTGAAAGAAAAAACCGTATATATTGAAGAGGGGGAAGATACACCGATATATGAAGGAGAGGGTGTCCTAATCAACTATGCGTCAAATTATCCTGCTTTCAGCGAATATGGTCCCGCAGTGGAATTCTATTTTGAGAACAACACGGATAAGATCATATGTTTTAGAAGCGGAGATGTTTCGGTGAGAGGAGTAGCGATCGACGGTAAAGAATTTGATGAGAAATTTCTTCCTCATACCCGCGGTTATGCCTACTTTGTGCTTGAACGGGCTCAGTTGGAAAAGGAAGATCTGCTTCCGTTAAGGGAGATAATAACATCATTTGAGTGTTATGATCCGGTTGCGGGATCGACCATATTCAGCACACCTGTGAATGTGGAATATCCGTAGATCCTAAAATAATACCCCGGAGATTTTATTTGCAGAAAAGATGGATACAAATGTAATGAGCGATGGAAGGAGAAATAGTATGTTTTGTAGTTCATGTGGAGCCCAAATTGGAGATAACAGTAAATTCTGTGCAAGTTGTGGGGCTATGATCGGGGCGGGAACACAGAAGCCCATGCCTCAGGGCAATGTTACTGTGACAGGAAAAAAGAAAAAAACTCCTTTTATTATTTTGGGAGCTGTTGCTCTTGTTGTCATAGCGGCAGTGATAATAACCGTGGTCGTCAGGAACAGGACGCGCCCATATATTGATGAATCAATGTATAATTTCCATACAAAGGATGAATTTAATCAGATGATGCAGGAGTATGAGAATGAAGAAAGCCCTGAAAATAAGAGCATTGGGGGGACAATGGTAGAGAATGTTATAAATTCTTATAACGGAGAAGGGAATGAGGATGATGAGGAATTTCAGGAAAAGCTGAAAAACAGCTCGAGCCCATGGTTTAAGGATCCCGGTGAAGAATAAGGTAAATAAATGTGGAGGAAAAGCCTATGTTTTGTTCAAATTGCGGAAAAGAAATATCGGAAGGAAGCAGATTCTGTGCTAATTGCGGAGCCCCGGTTGGTCAGCCTGTAAATGCTTATGCAAACGGAGGAGGCTACGGACAGAGTCAGAATTACTATCAGCCTACCGGTCAGATGATCATGGATGCAGGCAAGGTGGTTGTTTACAACGGTGTAAAGGCCATAGGGGTGACATACGGAGACGGTTTCTTATATGTATTTGACGACAGGCTGGAATTCCATAAAAAGCACGGTACAATGGCGGGAATGGGCGTTAATCCGGTGGTCGGAATGGCTGTATCGGTCGCTTCTGCGAAGAAAAATCCGGCAGACACATGGTATTACCGAGATATGGCCGAAGTATATACGGCCAAGCATGCCGGTGTTATCAGTAAGATATGTATCAGGTTCCGCAGTGGTAAAGGCTTTTCAATTACACTGTCCGGGCATGGCAAAGAAGGCAATGCCATGGTTGAACAACTGTGTGCCACGATCAATAAGTATCTGTGATCCCGTGCTCCTGAAAACCGGAAAGAGAGATCAAGAGGAGAATATATGAACAAGATCGTAAAACCCATAGCGGTCCTTATGTCGTCATTTCTGATACTTTGTATGGCGGGCTGTAATATCCTTGATACAGAGCACAGAGGAGCCGGCTCTAAGAAAAACGACTTAAAATTCGAGGAATATGACTGGGAAAAAGCAAAAGCAAACACTGTCGGAGCCAGAGAATACTGTCGTGTGTCTGCCTGTGGTGAATATCATTTTGATCCTGAAGGAAGATCATTCGTTGACGGAAATACATTTGCAGGAGAGTGGATGAAGACGGATGAAAAGATCTTTGGAGAGGAACATCCGAACCAGTATGATATACGATACTGGAACATTGAGGATTCATATCTTCCCGGCAGTATGATGGATGTCGACCTGACTTTTCATGTGGATCATGACAGGATAGGGGCCAGTGATGATATTTGGGGATCGATGTATTTCGCAGACATTGGGAAGGGGAAGGGAAGTCTTGACGAGAAACCCGCAGTAAGGAAGTTCTATAAAAAGGCTCAGAATGATGATACTCATGATCCTGTACAGATGAGCCACTTCGGTAAGGATAACGACGGCCGCAGCGGAGGTGCTAAAGGAAGCAATGGGGATATTGAATACTATTTTGAGGCTCGTGCGGCATTCCCAAGATTGTGCGGCCCTGGCGACAAGATATATACCGTTCTTGATATTTCGGGTTCGGAAGGAACGGTGATCGCCAGATACCTATGGGAATATACATTCAGAGAAACAGAACCTGCTGTCGAAACAGAAGACACCTCTGAATATGAGGAAAACTACCCGGAGTTTTATTCGGTGGAATATCCGGGGAAATGGGATATGACTGATATCCGGTTCATAGGTGGAGACGGAGAGGAAACAGGAGATGGTGATGTGATCATAAAAGCCGAGCGTTATGGCGTGGAAGGCGAAGATATGGTCTATTCGTTTAAAGAAAAGAATGGTTCATATTCAAGGATCTATATCCCTGATTTCCATCCTGAGACAAGCGTTTATGCAGATGGATCCTTTTACGCATGGATAAAGAATACGGAATATAAGGGTTTGGAGGATAGCCGCGAATTGCTGCATTGTTCACTGGCACTTTCCGATGTCGATTTTGATACCGGCAAATACGGGGTGAAAGTAAATCCGATACAGTATTTCAAAGCCGCTCCCTCTTCCGAGGGCGGTAGTGAGACCTTTGATGCTCCGGGAAGGATACTTCTCGAAGGAAGCTTTCCTGAGGGAAAAAAAGACGGAGAGAAGATATACCTTGCATATGGTGTGATGGACGGATTTTC